>NZ_JBSWXU010000066.1:0-27601 GCF_056160785.1 Mycobacterium sp. ABE4_509
GCTTCGGACTCGGCGCTGCCGCCGCGGCCGCCGTCGGTGCTGCGGGAGGCGAAGCGATCGCCACCGTTGCCGCCGTCACCGCCGTCAGCCCGGGCCTCGCCGTAGGCCGTGGCGTCGCCGCCGCTGCCACCGCCGTGACCGCGCACGTCGGGTGTGCCGTTGCCGGAGATGACGCCGTAGCCGCCGTCGCCGCCGTCGCCGCCGATGGCCCGCTGATCGGAGGTTGCACCGGTGTCGGCGCTGCCGACCGTCGCGCTGCCGCCGTCGCCGCCGCCACCCGGGCCGTAGCTCTCCTCAGGCTCTTCGTCAGGCAGCGGCAACCCGATGGTCACGTAGCCGCCCACGCCGCCGTTGCCGCCGGTGGCGCTGCCGGTCAGGGACGAGGCGTCGCCGCCGTCGCCGCCGTTACCGCCCCGGCTCGGGCTCAGGTGCGAGCCGTTGCCGCCGTCGCCGCCGTTGCCGGCCGTCGCGTCGGCGTCGGTGGCGAAGTCGTCGCCGCCGTCGCCGCCGTCGCCGCCGTCGCCGACGAAGAAGCCTGCGTCGCCGCCGTTTCCGCCGTTGGTGGCCGCGGAGATCAGCTCACCGGTGTCTTCGTCGTACACCGCGGCGAGGCCGTCGCCGCCGTTTCCGCCGTTTCCGCCGAAGAAGCCGGCGTTGCCGCCGTTTCCGCCGTCGGCGCCGTTACCGCCGTTGCCCCACAGCAGGCCACCGTTGCCACCGTTGCAGGCCGCGCCGGCACAGCCTGCGACCGCGTCGGCGCCGTTGCCGATCAGCCAGCCGCCCTCGCCGATCAGGACGACGCTGTTGGCGCTGGCCGCAGCGAGAGTGGCGCTGCCGGAATCTGATCCGCAGCCGGGTGCGAACGGGCTGAGCTCACATTCGTTGCTCACCAGCTTCACCTCGGCGAAGGCCGAAGTCACCGTCGGCCCTTCCGCGGCAGCCGCTGCGGCGACCAGGGCGCCGAGCCCGACCATGGCCGCGCCGGCGACGCCAGTCGTCACGTGCTTGTGCACGGAACGCGCGGCCGCCTTGTGCCGTCCGGACTTCACGTACATACAACCCCCTTGTATCAACGGGCCTGACCACTTTGGTAGGCGCGAATTCGGGTGCCTTCGCTCAGAAGTGCAGGCTCAGTTTTGGGTTGGCCAGGGGGTGGGTCAATACCTACCTTTTGGCCGCTCGGCCCGTTCATCCTGAGCGTCTTCTTCGCGGTGATCTTGACGACGGTGTCAATACCGCAGGTCAGCGGCTTTTGGCGTTGCTGTGCGGCGGTGAAGACCGGGGTGAGAATGCCCTGAGAAGAACCTGAAAAAAAGTTCTGAACGAGACTATCCGCGGTGGCGTGTCGGCGGTCCGCGCGCGTCCGCGGGGGCGGGCGCCGCTCAGCGCCGCACGAAACCCTTGTTGCGCATCAGGAAATCGGCCAGGAACCCGTCGTGCGGGACCCGCGGAGCTCCGTAGTGGGTGGGGAGGCGGCCCGCATAGACGTTGCCGACCGTAGGCTCGTGCACCAGCCGATCCAGCAGGACCTGATCGGAGGTGATCGCATTGACGAGCAGCGAGTCGCGCAGCGGCGTGATCCCGTCCCGGCGCGACCACGGTGCGACCCACACACACGGGAACGGCAACTCGGTCCCCAGCGTCGAGCTGTCCGGGCCGGCCAGCAGATGAACCGCCGGGCGCAGCGCCGCGAAGCCGTCACCCAGGTCGGCCACCACCTGGTCGGCGCCCAGGATCGCGTTGCTGCCGAGCGCTTTTCGGGCCAGCTGGTCGGCCAGCATGCGGGCCTGGCCGGTCGGCATGGTGGGCAGCACCGCACGCGGGTCGGTGTTCGGCAGCGGGGCCAGCGCGACCAGTCGCTCGGCGATGGCCCGGGCAAGGGGTGCCGGGTCGCCCTCGTAGAGCACCGCGGTGGCGTTGACGCACGCCATGCCCGCGTGCGCGGCGATCGAGTCGACGATGACATCGAGGTGCTCGCGCCAGTCGGCCTCGGCAGTGATCAGGATCTTGGTCCGGCCGGGTCCGTTGACGAACACCGAGGGATCCTCGGCGTAACGCTCGGCGACGTCGGCGCCGCCGTAGACCAGGGCGCGGTCGGCGGCGCGCACCAGATCGTCTGCGGCGCTGTGGCCGGTGGGCAGGTAGCAGGCGTCGGTGTCGGCGAAGCCGGCACGCAGCAGTGCGCTCACCACCCGGTGGGCGGTGAGGGGTTCGCGCCGCGACGGTCGCACCGCGACGCGGTAGCCGAGCGCCAGCGCCTGCGGCCACAGGCCGTGCACGCCCGGAGCATTGCCGGGTGCGTGCACACCCAGTACCTCGCCGCGCCGCGCCCACACCGCGCCCTCGCTCTGGTCACGCCAGTCCAGCGTGGTGGCCGCCGGCAGCGCCGCGCGCACCGCGTCGAAGGCGGTGCCCAGAGATTCGGCCACCACTTCGGCGCCGGCCCCGGCCACCGTCATCGGCAGCCCGGAGACCCGGCACGTCGCCTCGACATAGCCGGTGAAGTCCAGTCCGGCCACGGTGGACGAGGTGAAGATGTCGGCGGCCCGACCGAGCGCGGCGGCACGCTCGGCGGTGGGCAGCGGTGCGGCCCGCCGCTGCGCGGCCGTCGACCGGGTGATGTAGAGCCGCGGTACCACCGACATGTCGAGCAGCGGATGTCCACGGGCGTCGGTGACCAGCTCACGGGTCCGGGTCCGGTAACGCCCGCCCGGGCCGAGCGCGTCGATCGGGATGGTGGAGGACGACATCGCTAGTAGACGCCTTCGATCACCGGTTCGCCGTCGAACACGGCCACCGGTGCGACATGGGCCAGCGAATCGCCGATCTGCCCGGCCGGCCCGGGCATCCTGATCGCGGTGTCGCGCTCCAGGTTGTTCGGGATGAACATCCCCTTGCTGAGGTGGTGCATGACCACCTGTCCGCGTTCGCCGTAGCCGACCCGCTCCCCGCAGACGGGGTCGACGACCCAGAACACGACGTAGGGGGTGCGCGGGTCGAAGATCACCGCGTCGCCGTCGACACGGGTGGCCGCCTGCGACAGGATCATCGTGCTGCCGAAGGCGATGGCGATCGCGGCGCCGGGGAAGATCGCCCGGAACAGATCCATGGTGTCGAGGTCGACGTGCGCGCCGCTGAGCAGGATGAACCGGATCCGGCGGTTGACCAGCCCGGTGAGCATCTCGTCGTTGGCGATCGCCTCCAGCAGTGGCGGAGTGGCGTGCAGGTTGGCGACGTTCTGGGTGGACAGCACGTGGCGGGCCTGCTCGAGCACATGCCCGACGTAGCCGGCGACCGCGCGGCCGGACTCCCGGTCGCCGCGTGCCGCCATCTTCTTGACCCAGCGCGGATCGAGATCGATGGTGTGGCAGGGCGACCCGAGGCGTTCGGCCACCGCCCGGTCGAAGTGGCCGACGCCGTGCGGTCCGCCCGGCACCAGGGCCAGCAGTCCGGCGCCGGTCACGAAGCCGCCGGCGCTGAAGTCCTCGACCTGCCACCGGGTGACCTGCTCGACCCAGTCGGGTAACTGTGCGGTGCGTTTGGGCGCGCCGGTGGTGCCGCCGGACTCGAACACCCGGGGGACCGGCGCCGGCTGTCCGTATCCGCGGGGGATGAGATCCTCCACCGGGACATCGCGCAGCCGGTCGACCAGGTTGGGGAACCGGGCGAGGTCGTCGTAGCCGCCGATGTCGCGGCGCGGATCGAAATCGAGGTCGCGCGCGGCCCGCAGCCAGAACGGCGAGCCGGTCTCGTCGCCGAAGTGCCAATCCAGAACCGCCCGCAGGTAGGCCGCGGGCTCGGGTGCGGTGGCGCGCGGAACGTCGAGTACCGGATCGTGCGCGGGTGACGCCATCCGGCCATCGTCACCCAGCGCCGGGGGTGGATGCTCTGATCGCCGGTGAGCGTCAGCTGACCGGTCGGTGAATTCGCCGGACGCCGCTTCCGGGCCGCCTACCAACCAGTAGGTTGACCTAGTAAACTTTGTTCGTTTACGTTCGAGGTACACCACTCGTCAAAGGAGAACGTCCATGGCTGAAGCCGTCATCGTCGAGGCTGTCCGGTCGCCCGTCGGCAAGCGCAACGGGGGCCTCTCGGGCGTGCACCCCGCCGAACTGTCCGCCCAGGTGCTCAACGGCCTGGTGGAGCGCGCCGGTGTCGACCCGGCGCTGGTCGACGACGTCATCTGGGGTTGCGTCATGCAGGCCGGGGAACAGGCCCTCGACATCGGGCGCACCGCGCTGCTGACCGCGGGCTGGCCCGAGTCGGTGCCGGGCGTCACCGTCGACCGCCAGTGCGGGTCGAGCCAGCAGTCGGTGCACTTCGCCGCCGCCGGCGTGGTGGCCGGCCACTACGACGTCGTGGTCGCCGGAGGCGTCGAGTCGATGTCGCGCACCCCGATGGGCTCCTCGCTGGCCAACGGCGGCAACCCCTACCCGGGTGCCTTCAAGGACCGCTACAGCCAGACCCCCAACCAGGGCATCGGTGCGGAGATGATCGCCCAGCAGTGGGGGCTCTCCCGCACCGACCTCGACCAGTTCTCGCTGGATTCGCACGAGAAGGCCGGCGCGGCGCAGGATTCCGGCGCGTTCGACGGACAGATCGTGGCCATCAAGGCCGTCGGAGACGGCACTGAAACAAATGTGGTCCTGAAGGACGAGGGCATCCGCCGCGGCACCACGCTGGAGAAGATGGGCCAGCTCAAACCGGCGTTCCGGGAGGACGGCGTGATCCACGCCGGCAACTCCAGCCAGATCTCCGACGGGTCTGCGGCGCTGCTGTTCATGTCGGCAGAGAAGGCCAAGGAGCTCGGGCTCAAGCCGCTGGCCAAGGTGCACACTGCGGTGCTGGCCGGCGCCGACCCGGTCATCATGCTCACCGCACCGATCCCGGCCACCCAGAAGGCGCTCAAGCGCTCCGGGCTGTCCCTCGACCAGATCGGCGCGTTCGAGGTCAACGAGGCGTTCGCGCCCGTCCCGATGGCGTGGCTGAAGGATCTGGGCGCCGACGAGAAGAAGCTCAACCCCAACGGCGGCGCGATCGCGCTGGGCCACCCGCTGGGCGGGTCGGGCGCGCGCATCATGACCACGCTGCTGCATCACATGCGCGACAACGGAATCCAGTACGGTCTGCAGACCATGTGCGAGGGCGGCGGCCAGGCCAACGCCACCATCCTGGAGCTGTTGTGACCGAGACGGACGACCGCGCTGCCCTCGACGGCTCGACTCCTCCTACGTCGTCGTCGAGCGGCGCTCTCGTCGAGCGCCGGGGCAACGTCATGGTCATCACGATCAACCGGCCCGAGGCGCGCAACGCGATCAACTCGGCGGTCAGCATCGCGGTGGGCGACGCGCTGGACGAGGCCCAGAACGACCCCGACGTGTGGGTCGTGGTCATCACCGGATCCGGGGACAAGTCCTTCTGCGCCGGAGCCGATCTCAAGGCGCTCTCGCGCGGGGAGAACATCGGTCACCCCGATCGGCCCAAGTGGGGTTTCGCCGGTTACGTGCGGCACTTCATCGACAAGCCGACCATCGCCGCGGTCAACGGCACCGCACTGGGTGGCGGCACCGAGCTGGCGCTGGCCAGTGACCTGGTGGTGGCCGGTGAGAGCGCGAAATTCGGTCTGCCCGAAGTGAAACGCGGCCTCATCGCCGCCGCGGGCGGGGTGTTCCGGTTGGTCGACCAGGTGCCCCGCAAGGTCGCCTTGCAGATGATGTACACCGGCGAGCCGATCACCGCCGCCGAGGCGTTGCGCTGGGGCCTGATCAACGAGGTGGTGCCCGACGCCGAGGCGAACGCGGTGCTCGACGCCGCGCTCGCGCTGGCCGAACGCATCACCGTCAACGCACCGCTTGCGGTGCAGGCCAGCAAGCGGGTCGCCGTCGGAGCCGACGACGGGGTGGTCGCCGGTGACGAACCCGGCTGGACCCGCACGATGCGTGAGGTCAAGACGGTGTTCGCCACCGAGGACGCCAAAGAGGGCCCGCTGGCCTTCGCGCAGAAACGTCAACCGGTCTGGAAGGCAAAGTGAGGGAACAGATATGAAGCGCACGATCTACGAGGCCGAGCACGAGGCGTTCCGGGAGACCGTCCGCGGCTACATCGACAGCGAGCTGGTGCCCAACGCCGAGAAATGGGAAGCCGAGCGCATCGTCGACCGGTCGGCCTACGTGGCCGCAGGCAAGCACGGGCTGATCGGGTTCAACATGCCCGAGGAGTACGGCGGCGGCGGTACCGACGACTTCCGGTTCAACGCCGTCATCGACGAGGAGATGGCCCGCGCCGGCGTGCCCGCCCCGGCGCTGAGCCTGCACAACGACGTCGTCGGGCCGTACTTCAAGGACCTGACCGACGACGAGCAGAAGAAGCGGTGGCTGCCCGGCATCACCAGCGGGGAAACCATCATCGCGGTCGCGATGACCGAGCCCGGCGCCGGCAGCGACCTGGCCGGCATCCGCACCTCGGCGGTGCGCGACGGTGACGACTGGATCGTCAACGGCTCCAAGACATTCATCTCGTCGGGCATCAACTGCGACCTCGTCGTGGTGGTGTGCCGTACCGACCCCGAGGCCGGCCACAAGGGCTTCACCCTGCTCGTCGTCGAGCGTGACATGGAGGGCTTCACCCGTGGCCGCAAGCTCGAGAAGATGGGCCTGCACGCCCAGGACACCTCCGAGCTGCACTTCGAGAACGTGCGGGTGCCCAACGCCAACCTGCTCGGCAAGGAGGGGCGCGGGTTCTACCACCTGATGCAGAACCTGCCCTCCGAGCGGCTGTCCATCGCGATCACGGCGATCTCCGGTGCGCGGGAAACCTGGCGGCAGACACTGCAGTACGCCAAGGACCGCAAGGCCTTCGGCCAGCCGATCGGCAGCTTCCAGCACAACCGGTTCCTGCTCGCCGAGATGGACACCGAACTCGAGGTGACCGAGGCCTACATCGACCGGTGCCTGCAGGGCGTCGTCGACGGCGAGCTGACCGCTGTGGAGGCCGCCAAGGCGAAGTGGTGGGCCACCGAGACCGCGAAGAAGGTCGTCGACCAGTGCGTGCAGCTGCACGGTGGCTACGGCTACATGATGGAGTACCGGGTCGCCCGTGACTACGTGGACGGCCGCATCCAGACGATCTTCGGTGGCACCACCGAGATCATGAAGGAGATCATCGGCCGCGACCTCGGCCTGTAACACGCCGATCGGGCGCGGAACGCGACACCAGCTGTCGCGTTCCGCGCCCGATTCGCGTCGGTCGGTCAGCCCGCCGGGGCTTCGGCGGGGGCCTCGGCCGCCGTGGTCGGTGTCGCAGCGCCCTCGGCCGGCAGCGGGGTGGCCGCGGTCGGGGTCGCCCCGTCCTCTGAGCCCTCCGCCGGGGTCGGCTCGGTCGTCGTCTCGGTGGTCTCGCCCGGTTCGTCGGCCTCGCTGGACGTGGTCGTCTCCGGGGTGATCGGGGCCGGCGCATCGGCCGGGTTGAGCACCTGGTCGACGATGTAGATCCGGGCGTTCTGCGCCGTGATGCCGCCGCAGAGCACCTTGGTGGTCTCGTTGACCGAGATGTCTCCGCCGGAGCCGGTGACCTCGACCTCGGTGCCCTCCTGGGTGGGGCGCTGGCCCTTCACGTCGTCGGGGCCCAGCAGGCCGAGGAACTCGTGGTAGTACACCAGGCTGGTCAGCAGCGCGGCATCGGTGCGCAGCACCTCGACCTGCTCGGCCGGCAGCGCGGCGAACGCTTCGTTGGTGGGTGCGAACACCACGTACGGACCGTTGTCGAGGACCGAGGTGATGTTGACCGCCGGATTCAGCCCCCCGGAGATCGCGGAATTGAACGTGCTGATCTCGGGAATGCTGGCCAGGGCTTGGCTCACCGGCAGGTTGGCCAGGCTCTTCCAGTTGGGAACCGACTCCTTGAAGGGGCCACACTCCGGACCCTGCGGATCGGGGACCTCGGCCACCGGGGTGGTGGGCTCGGCGGAAGCGGTGACAGCGAGCGGAACCGACAACGCGATCGCGGCGGCACTCGCGGCGACACCGATGGCTTTGCTGGTGCGGGACTTCACGTTCTCTCGTTCCTCCTGCTTGTCAGGTCGCCTGGCATGGTAAGGGCACGAATTGACCGCGGCCAAGTCGATGTGCCCCCGCAGCGGCCGAAAACACCCCGGCTCGACCACGCTGAACTGCGCGTTTCGTCGGCCGGTCCGGCTTGGACACACCGCTGGGCGCGCCCACGTCGGCGCACTCGTAGTGTTCATCGACAACCGGACGGCTCGGCGTTACCGGTGGCACTGCAGATGCCGGCCGCCGCGCCGGCGGGTATACCTAACCAGGGTGATCTGTCGAATTGTGGTGGGGGCAGCGGTGACGGCGGCGGCCGTCACGGCGTGCTCGGACGACGGTGCCCAATCGCCGGGCGGTGACGGCGTCGCCGGCGTGATCGACGGGGACGGACTGGTCTACGACGCTCCGGTCGCCGACCGGCCGCCCCCGCAGGCGACTCTGGACCCCCAGACCCCGGTGTCGGTGCTGTGCAAGGCGCCCCAACCGGGCGAGACGCTGGAGCTCTCCGAGGCGGTCATGTCGGTGTTCTACGAGATCAGCTATGACGGCGGGACCGGCTATGCCAGGCAGCACGACGTCAAACTCGTCGAACCCGCCGACTACAGCCTGATCCCGGAGTGCTAGCCGCCTTCCGGCCGGTCAGCCGTCCGGCAGCACCGCGGCGACCACCCGGGACAGCTCGTCGGCGGCCGCGCGGAAGCTCGCCGACCCCGAGCTCGCCTGCACCATGGCGCCCACCAGGCTGAACTCGAGCGTCTCGGCGACCTCCGGCCAGGCCCCGGAGCGCAGCACGGTCCGGACCCGTCGGCGTAACTCGGCGTGGATACGGCGGCGGATCGGCTGCACCGACGGTTCACGGGAGATCAATGCGGCCGAGCAGGCCGCGGCGAGTGCGGGCTGCTCGGCGAGCAGCATCACCAGCCCGTCGAACAACGCGGTGATCCGGGCCCGGGCCGGCTGGTCGAACTCGACGCTCAGCGGCGCCGCGCGCAGCAACCCCAGATACACCTCGGCGACGATGGCGTCCTTGGACCTGAAGTAGGCGCACAGCTCCGGGTGACCGACTCCGGCCCGCTCCGCGATCCGGGACGTGCTCAACTCCGCATAGGGAATGTCGCGGACCAAGTCGGTCGCGGCATCGAGTACCCGGCCCACGACGTCGTGGGTCGTGCGGTCGCGCTCGGTGTAGGAGCGCAGGTAGACGACGTTGCCGGCATTGTCGCCGGCCGGGGGTGCCAGGGCGCTCACCCGCCGGTCAGAGCAGTCACACAGTGGAGCCTAGGCTCGACGCTCCCGGTGTGCAGAGCCGTTCGGAGAGCTCCCACAGCTCGAGCGCACGGGATTCGTCGACTGCGTAGGGCGCCGCCTGCTTGATCTGGCAGTCGGACAGATACAGTCCGCCCGCCTCGTCGAGTTCGCCGCTGACCGCCGCCCAGACCTGGGTGGCGGCCCCGCGGTCCGGTGTCGTGAAATCGCGGGTCACGTCGAGGCGGCGGGCCTGTGGGTCCCGGCCTGTCCTGGGCACCCGGTTGAGGCTGTCGAAGTCCTCGGCGGTCATGTGCCGCGCCAGCGAGGTCGCGACGATGCCGGGATGCACGGCGAAGGCCCGCACGCCGCTGTCGCGCAACCGCCGGTCCAGTTCGACCGCGTGCAGCACGTTGGCGGTCTTGGAGGCGCCGTAGGCGGCGAATTTGTCGTAGTCGCGCTGTTCCCAGTTGGGATCCTCGAAGTCCACGTCACCCATCCGGTGCCCTTCCGAGGACAACACCACCACGCGGGCGCCGTCGGCGGACAGCAGCACCGGCAGCAGCGCCCGGGTCAGCTCGAAGTGGCCCAGATGGTTTGTGCCGAACTGTGTCTCGAAGCCGTCCACGGTCCGCCCGAACGGGGTGAACATGACCCCGGCGTTGTTCATGAGCACGTGCACGGCCGGAGTCAGATCCTGGATCGCCGCAGCGGCCGAGGTGACCGAGGCCAGCGACGTCAGGTCGAGATGCACGCTGGACAGGTGCGCTGCAGGCACCTCCTCGCGCACCCAGGTGTGGGTGTCGGCGACGTCGTTGGCGTTGCGCGCGGCCAGGATCACATGTGCCCCGGCCGCTGCCAGCGCCCGGGCCGATTCGCGGCCCAGCCCCGACGATGCGCCGGTGACCACGCAGGTCTTACCCGTCAGGTCGGCACCGTCGACCACGTCCAGAGCGGTCGGGGCCGTCGGTGTTGGAGTCATCAAGTGAGGATCGCACGTGGCGCCGACGGTTCCGGCGGGCGGCCCCGCCCATACGATGGCGGCATGCCGGAGCCCTTGATCCTGTCCGTCGCCGGACACACCCCGCAACTCGACCCGCAGAGCTGGGTGGCGCCCAACGCCACCCTCGTCGGGCAGGTGGTGCTGGCCGCCGGAGCCAGCGCCTGGTACGGCGCGATACTACGGGCCGAGGCCGAGCCCATCGAGATCGGCGCGGGCAGCAACATCCAGGACGGGGTCACCGTGCACGTCGACCCGGGTTTTCCAGCCCGGGTGGGGGCCGGGGTCACCGTCGGGCACAACGCGGTGCTGCACGGCTGCACGGTCGAGGACGACTGCCTCATCGGGATGGGCGCGGTCGTGCTCAACGGTGCGGTCATCGGAACAGGGTCCCTGGTCGCCGCGGGCGCGGTGGTGCCGCAGGGAGCGGTGATCCCGCCGGGATCGATGGTCGCCGGCGTGCCCGGCAAGTTCCGGCGCCCCCTGCTCGACAACGAGATCGACGGCATCCGCACCAACGCCACGCTGTATCAGGAGCTGGTCAAGCTGCACCGCGGGACATGAGCTGCACGCTGATGGGGAGTTCGGTCACAGCCGGGTTCTGATCTGGGGTGTTCGGGTACAGCCGTACCGTGAACGCTGTGCGCACCATGGTCACCGGCGCCACCGGTTACATCGGCTCCCGGCTGGTGACGGCGTTGCTCGCCGACGGCCACCACGTTGTCGCCACCAGCCGTCAGCCCGAACGCCTCGCTGATTTCGGCTGGTCCGATCGGGTCTCGGCGGCAGCCCTGGACGCCTACGACGAGGACTCGGCCCGGCAGGTGTTCGCCGAGGCGGGCCCGGTCGACGTCGTCTACTACCTGGTGCACGGCATCGGGCAGCCGGGCTTCCGGGAGGCCGACAACCGCGCCGCGGCCGGCGTCGCCGCGGCGGCCAAGGCGGCCGGGGTGCGCCGCATCGTCTACCTCGGCGGATTCGTGCCCGACGGGGAGTCGCTGTCCGAACACCTCATCAGCCGCGCCGAGGTGGCGGCGGCGCTGAGCGTCGACGGCGGCCCCGATGTGGTGTGGCTGGGTGCGGCCATCGTGATCGGCGCGGGATCGACGTCCTTCGAGATGCTGCGCTACGTCGCCGACCGCTTCCCGCTGCTCCCGATGCCCGAGTGGTCGGCCAACCCGATCGACCCGATCTCGGTGCGCGATGCGCTCTACTACCTGGTGGCGGCCGCCGACCCCGACGTCGTACCGGCCGGCGCCTACGACATCCGCGGCCCGGAGACCACCACCTACGGGGACCTGCTGCGCACCTACGCGCGGATCGCCGGAATCTGGCGCACCGCGGTCCCGGTGTACGGCATCGACACCGCCCTGGTGTCCAAGGTGACCGGTGTCGTGTTGCCCGTTCCCGGCGGGCTGGCCGCCGATCTCGTGGAATCCCTCGACTATCCGATGATGGCCTCCGAGGACGGCCTGCTGCGGCTCGTGCCCGAACCGCCGGGCGGGCTGATCGGGGTGGAGGAAGCCATCAGGCGCTCGGTGCTGAGCCCGGCCCGCCGCGCGGTGGACGACCTGGCCGATCCGCATCACCTGGCCGACAGCGACCCCGACTGGGCCGGCGGGGACACTCTCCGGCTGCGTCAGCTGGCCGGTGCGGTGACCCCGCCGGTGATCCATCCCGTTCTCGGACTGATCGGCGCGGTGCCGGGCCCGGTGGCCGCGGCCGTGCGCACCGGTCTGGACACCGTGCTGGGCTTCGTCCCCAAGGCGGGTATTGCGTGACCGAACAGTCGAAGCCCGGCCTGCCCGCAGAGTTGTACGGCATCGCGCGCACCAAGGCCGCCTTCTACAACGAGCCGCCCTCGGTGATCCGGCGGCGCAAGGTCGTCGTCGCGGTCTTCCTGCTGATCGGTGCCTCGCTGCTGGGCTACTCGCTGAGCCGCACCCCCGGCGACTCCACGTTCATCTGGCTGACGCTGGCGCTGGCCGGGGTCTGGGTGGCCGGTGCCTTCGCCTCCGGGCCGCTGCACCTGGGACACGTCAACTTTCGGGGCCGCAACCAGCGCCCGCTGATCACCGGAACGGCGGTGGGGCTGGCGCTGGGGGCCGCGTTCGTCGTCGGCGGCCTCATCTGCCGGCAGATCCCCCCGGTGAGCGAGTACATCACCCGGGTCCTGGAGTTCTCCAACACCGGCCCGCTGTGGCTGATCGTGTTCATCACCGTCGTCAACGGTCTGGCCGAGGAGTTGTTCTTCCGCGGCGCGCTCTACACCGCGCTGGCGAAGTTCCGTCCGGCGCTGGTGTCGACGGTGCTGTATGTGATCGCGACGGGCGCCGCCACCGGCAACCCGATGCTGGGCTTCGCCGCGATCATCCTGGGAACGGCCTGCGCGCTGGAGCGGCGCGCGACCGGGGGTGTGCTCGCCCCGATGCTCACCCACTTCTTCTGGGGGCTGATCATGGTGCTCGCCCTGCCGCCGATGTTCGGGGTGTGAGCCGCCGGTTCACGCTGCGGTGAGGACGTCGGTGGCGTGCACCGGGGTGATGGTGATGCGGCTGACCGCGGCGCCGGTCGTTTCGATCCCGATGAACGCCAGCGGATGTCCGCCGGGAGCGATGACGTCGACGAGCCGTCCGTTGACCCGCAGCGGCGTGCTGGCCCGGATGCGGTCAACGAACAGGCGGGTCTCGCGGGCCACCGCGGTCGAGCCGCGGACCATCGTGGCGGCTCCCGGCGGCAGCAGGGCCGCGTCGGCGACACGGACGCAGTCGGGCGCCATCAGCGCGACCAACGTGTCGAGGTCCCCGCCGCGGGCCGCGTCCAGGAACGCCGTGACCACGGCCCGATGCGCGGCGTGCTCGGGACGCTCGGCCGGTTCGGCGCCGGTGATGCGGGCGCGGGCCCGGCTGGCGTGTTTCTTCGCGGCCGCTGGGCTGGTGCCCAGCACGTCGGCGATCCGCTCGAACGGGACCGAGAACAGGTCGTGCAGCACGTAGGCCACCCGCTGGGGCGGGGTCAGCCGCCCGAGTAGCACCAGCAGGGCCCGGGAGACGTCCTCGCGCTGCAGGTAGTCCTCGTCGGCGGCCGCCGCGTCGGCGGGCAGCTCCGCAACCCCGCGATCGGCGCGATCACGGACTGCGCGCTGCCGAAGCTGGTCCAGGCACAGTCTGGTCAGCACCGTGGTCAACCAGGCCGCGGGACTGTCGATCTCGGTTGTGGCGGCGCCGTGCGCGCGCAACCAGGTCGTCTGCACGGCGTCTTCGGCGTCGTGGATCGAGCCCAGCATGCGGTGGGCGATCGCCAGCAGCCGCGGTCGGGCCGCCTCGAACTCGGTCGTGGAAATCACCGCGGGGTGTCACCTTTCGTGCGCGAGCACCGTCAAGACAGTTGAGTAACCGGGCAACTCCTCGAGGAGGCAACGACATGAGCATAACGACGGCACTGGCTGCAGTGGCCGCCCTCTGCGCGCTGGCCAACGGCGCGATCGCCGCGGCCGACTTCGCCAAGGCGCCCTTCGTGCTGGCCAACTCGGCCGAGGTGGGGGTCCCGCCGGGTTCGGTCCCGTACCTGGCCACCCTGAAACTGGCTGGGGCGGTGGGGATCACGGCGGGATTTCTGCTCGATCCCCGGTTGGGGCTGGCGGCGGCGGCCGGGCTTGTGCTGTTCTTCGTCGGCGCGGTCGTGGTGCATGTCCGCGCCCGGGTGCTGCACAACATGGCGTTCCCCGGCGGGTATCTGGTGCTGGCCGTGGGCGCCATGGCGTACTTTGCGCTGCGGCTCGGTTAGCGCCGCACGGTCAGCTCAGCGGGTGGGCGGCTTCGTCGCGCCACATCCGCGCGGCACCCATCGCCACCGCCGCCAGCAGCACCGGCGCGAGCCCGGCGGCCAGGAAGATCGTCTGCATCGAGATGACCTTCGACAGCGGGCCGACGACGGCGAACGACACCGGCATGAACGCCAGGGACACGAAGAAGTCCAGGCTCGACACCCGGCCCAGCATGGCCGCGGGAACCCGGCGCATCAGCAGCGTGCCCCAGATGACCATGCCGGCGCCGTCGGTGAGGCCGACGACGAACGTGGCCGCCGCCATCACCGGAAACGACGAGGTGAACCCGACGATCGCCAGCGGGACTGAGCCGATGCCCCACATCGCCATCATCACCGTCAGGTAGCGCCGGGGCAGCCGCCCCGAGGACACCGCCAGCGCGCCCAGTGCGCTGCCCATCCCGAAACAGGCCAGGATCAGCCCGAACGCCCGCTCGCCGTTGGCGAAGCGTTCGGACACCACGAACGGCAACAGCACCTCGATCGGGCCGAGCACCACGAGCACGAAGATGCTGGCGAACAGCAGCGTCCACAACAGCCACGGGGTGCCCAGGACGAATCGGAAACCCTCCCAGAGGTCCTGGCGCAGGTTCGGCCGAATCTGCTGTGCGGCAGCCGTCTCGAGGGGAGCCCGGGTGGCGGTGAGCAGGATGAGGCCGACGCCGAACAGCACCGCGACCGCGGCGGCACCCAGCGACGGGAACGTCGCCCCGATCAGCAGGCCGGCCACGGCTGGTCCGACGGCACGCTGGAACACCGGGCGCACCACACCCTCGACACCGTTGGCGGCCAGCAGCTGATCGGCCGGAAGGATCCGTGGCAGCAGCGCACTGTAGGCCGGGAAGAAGAACGCCGCCGCCACCCCCAGCGCGGCGCCCCCGACCGCCATGTGCCAGATCTGCAGCGCGCCAACCATTCCGAGCGCTGCGATGGCCGTGGCGACCGCGGTGTTGACGGCTTGGACGACGATGATGATGGCGCGCTGGTCGAACCGGTCGGCGGCCAATCCGCCGACCAGCACGAACGCGACCAGACCCGTTCCCAGGCAGGCCGCCACCAACGACAGCGAGGCCGGGTCGTTGTCGAGCGCGATGACCTGCAGCGCCATCACCACGGCCCACATTCCCTCGGCGAAGATCGCCAGCGTCACCGCTGCCATCAGCAGTCGGTACTGCCGGGATCTGAAGGGCGCCAGCACCCGCCAGCCGGCGGCGGGCGTCGGCTGTCCGAGGGTTTGCGGTGTGCTCACGCCCTCGATGGTGACCGACGGGCAGTGTTGCCGTCGAATGATTTTCGGCGTGGCCGGAGGCGCTCAGGCTGGGCTGAGGGCGCGCATTCCCCGGGGTGTGGCGTGGCCGCAGTCTGAACGGTCAGGCGGGGGGTGTACCCGTCAGGAGTCGGTGAACTTCGCCGCCCGCCGCTGCTGGAAGGCCCGGGTGCCCTCGCGGAAGTCGTCGGATTCCAGCAGCACCAGCTGGCCGGCCTTCTCCCGCTCCAGGGCGTTGTCCAGCTCGGTCAACGACGCCGCGTTGATCGCGTCCTTGGTCTTGCGCAGCGCCACCGCGGGGCCGGAGACCAGGGTGGTGATGACCTTGTCGACCTCGGCGTCGAGCGCCTCGGCCGGGTGCACGGCGCTGACCAGCCCCCAGTCGCAGGCCTCGGCGGCCGTGATGCGCTCGGCCAGCAGAGCCATCCGCATGGCGCGGGTGCGCCCGACGGCCGCGGCGATCAGCGCCGACGCTCCGCCGTCGGGCATCAACCCGATCTTGGTGAAGGCCAGCATGAAGAACGCCTTGTCCGAGGCCAGGACGACGTCACAGGCCAGGGCCAGCGACACGCCGACACCGGCCGCGGGCCCCTGGACCACGGCCACGGCGGGCTGGGGGAGGCCGATGATCGCACGGATGCAGCGGTTGGCGGCGTCGAGCACATCGGCCGGGGTTCCGGCGGCGCCCGGGTTGGCGTGGTCCTCTTCGCTGATGCCCGCGCCGGAGGAGAAGCCGCGGCCGGCGCCACCGATGCGCACCACCCGGACGCGTGGGTCGGTCGCGGCGAGTTCCAGCGCCTCGGCGAAGGTGGCCAGCATCGGCGCGGTCAGCGAGTTCAGGCTGTCCGGCCGGTTCAGCGTCACGGTCAGCACGCCGCCGTCGAGAGCGACGGCGAGGTCGTCGATGCCGGAATAGGTGCCGGTGAAAGCTTCGGTGGTGGTCATCGCTGTCCCCTTGTCATGGGGGCTATCCCTGCGCTGATGCCCCGCGGCCGGTCCGACTTGGTTATACAAGTAAGCTATGTCGGCGGTCAACCGAGAGACTCGGATGAAGGGCGGTTAGACATGGCTGGACCTCTGCAAGGGCTGCGCGTGGTGGAGTTGGCCGGTATCGGCCCCGGTCCACACGCAGCGATGATCCTCGGCGACCTCGGCGCCGATGTGGTGCGCATCGAGCGCCCCGGCAAGGTGGCCGGCCCGGAGGCCAAACCCGGCCGTGACTACCTGCTGCGCAACCGCCGTTCGGTGGGCGCCAACCTCAAGAGCGACGAGGACCGGCAGATGGTGTTGGGGTTGATCGCCAAGGCTGACGTGCTGGTCGAGGGCTTCCGTCCCGGCGTCACCGAGCGCCTCGGTCTCGGTCCCGACGACTGCGCCAAGGTCAACGAACGGCTGATCTATGCGCGGATGACCGGCTGGGGGCAGGACGGACCGCGGGCCGAGCAGGCCGGTCACGACATCAACTACATCTCGCTCAACGGGGCGCTGCACGCGATCGGCCGGGCCGGCGAGCGGCCGGTACCCCCGCTGAACCTGGTCGGCGACTTCGGCGGCGGATCGATGTTCCTGCTCATCGGTGTGCTCTCGGCGCTGTGGGAGCGAGAGCGCTCCGGTAAGGGGCAGGTGGTCGACGCCGCGATGGTGGACGGCTCGAGCGTGCTGTCGATGATGATGTGGTCGTTCCGCGGCATGGGCATGTGGAGCGACGAGCGCGGCGTCAACATGCTCGACACCGGGGCGCCCTACTACGACACCTACACCTGCGCCGACGGTCGCTACGTCGCGGTGGGCGCCATCGAGCCGCAGTTCTACGCCCAGATGCTCGCCGGTGTCGGCCTGGACCCCGCGGAGTTGCCCGACCAGAACGACATGAGCCGCTGGCCCGAGCTGCGGGCGAAGCTGACCGAGGCGTTCGCCGCCCACGACCGCGACCATTGGGCCAAGGTCTTTGCCGGCACCGACGCCTGTGTCACTCCGGTTCTGTCGTTCGCCGAGGTGGAATCCGAGCCGCACAACACCGAGCGCGACACCTTCTACCGCGAGAACGGGTATCTGTACCCGGCCCCGGCGCCGCGGTTCTCGCGCAGTGCCCCGGCCGCGCCGAAGCCGCCGGGTGTGCCCGGCGCCGACACCGAAGCTGTTCTGCAGGAGTGGGTTTAGCAACAACCAAGCACGAAAGGGAAAGATCTGTGGAGATCAAGGACGCCGTAGCAGTCGTCACCGGAGGTGCCTCCGGTCTGGGTCTGGCGACCACCAAGCGGCTGCTGGACCGCGGAGCGTCGGTCGTGGTGATGGACCTCAAGGGTGAGGATGCGGTCAAGGAACTGGGCGCGCGCGCGAAGTTCGTCGAGACCAACGTCACCGACCCCGAGCAGGTCAGCGCCGCGCTGGACGCGGCCGAGGAGATGGGCCCGCTGCGCATCGACGTCAACTGCGCGGGCATCGGCAACGCGATCAAGACGCTGAGCAAGGACGGGCCGTTCCCGCTGGATGGGTTCACCAAGGTCATCGAGGTCAACCTGATCGGCACCTTCAACGTGATCCGGCTGGCCGCCGAGCGGATGGCCAGGACCGAGCCGGTCAACGGCGAGCGGGGCGTCATCATCAACACCGCCTCCGTCGCGGCGTTCGAGGGGCAGATCGGCCAGGCCGCGTACTCGGCCTCCAAGGGTGGTGTGGTCGGCATGACGCTGCCCATCGCGCGCGATCTGTCCCGCGAGTTCATCCGGGTGTGCACGATCGCGCCCGGCCTGTTCAAGACCCCGCTGCTGGGCTCGCTGCCCGAGGAGGCTCAGGCCTCGCTGGGCAAGCAGGTTCCCCACCCGGCGCGGCTCGGCGACCCCGACGAGTACGGCGCGCTGGCCGTGCACATCGTCGAGAACCCGATGCTCAACGGTGAGACGATCCGCCTGGACGGCGCGATCCGGATGGCGCCACGGTAGTCGAGGAGATGACGTGACGATAACGACGAAGTTCACCGAGGCATTCGGTGTCGAGCACCCGATCGCCCAGGGTGGCATGCAGTGGGTGGGCCGGGCCGAGTTGGTGGCGGCAGTGGCGAACTCGGGTGCCCTGGGTTTCATCACCGCACTGACGCAGCCCACGCCGGCGGATCTGGCCAACGAGATCGCCAGGACGCGGGATCTCACCGACAAGCCGTTCGGGGTCAACCTGACCATCCTGCCGGCGATCAACCCGCCGCCGTACGACGAGTACCGCCAGGTCATCGTCGATACGGGCATCAAGATCGTCGAGACGGCCGGCTCCAACCCGGCGCCGCACCTGCCGATGTTCCACGACAACGGCATCAAGGTGCTGCACAAGTGCACCTCGGTGCGCCATGCGGTCAAGGCCCAGTCCCTGGGGGTCGACGGCATCAGCATCGACGGGTTCGAATGCGCCGGGCATCCCGGTGAGGACGACATCCCCGGGCTGGTGCTGATCCCGGCGGCTGCCGAGCAGATCGAGATCCCGATGATCGCCTCCGGCGGCTTCGCCGACGCCCGCGGTCTGGTCGCCGCGCTGGCGCTGGGCGCCGACGGCATCAACATGGGATCGCGGTTCATGTGCACCGCCGAATCGCCGATCCACCAGAACGTCAAGGAAGCGATCGTGGCCGGCGACGAGCGCGGCACCGAGCTGATCTTCCGCAGCCTGCACAACACCGCGCGGGTGGCGTCGAATGTGGTCTCGCGTGAGGTTGTCGAGATCCTGAAGGGTGGCGGTCAGTTCGAGGACGTCAAGGATCTGGTGGCCGGCGTGCGCGGCCGGCGGGTGTTCGACGAGGGCGACACCGATGCGGGGATCTGGACTGTCGGTACCGCGATGGGGCTGATCAACGACATCCCGACGGTGGGCGAGCTGGTGTCGCGGATGGTGACCGAAGCCGAGGACCTGATCACCGGTCGGCTGGCCGGTATGGTCGCGCCGTCAGCACAGTCGGCGGCGGTCTGAGCTCAGCGCTCAGGCAAACGCAAACATGAGGAACGCGCGCCCGTTGGGGCGCGCGTTTTCTCATACCGCGGTGGGCAGGGTGACGTCGTCGTCGAGCTGCTCCGAGGTCTCGCCCTCGACCAGGACATCGCCGTGGTAGAGCGCCTCGAAGTCAACCTTGATGACATCAGCGTTGGTGTCGTCGATCCACATGTACTGAACAGTAACCATCTCCTTTAAGGAATCTTTGAGTCACGTTTCGGAAATTGGTGGCAATTCTTACTTCGAAGTAGGGTCCGGGGTCTACCGGCGAGTAGCAATCATGCCGGCGGCGGTGTCAGGTGGATCGGATTGACGCCGTAGAGAGCCACCCAGGTCACCACCGCGGCGACCACGGCGAGCGCCAGCAGGGCCACCGCCCGCCGCGGCGGCCAGGCCGGCCGGCCCAGCAGTGCAGCGTCGGCCGACAGGGCTCCCGCGCCGGTCAGGACCAGCGCCGCCGCGCCGAAGCCGATCAGGAACGCCAGGTTGAACGGGTCGGACCAGAACACCGTGCCCGAGGCCATGACCGCCCAGGCGCACAGCATCGCGCTGAACACCGCACACCCGGACAGCGGGGTGAGCACGCCGAACAGCAGGCCGATTCCACCGAGAGTTTCGGCCGCCGTGACCATCAGCGCCGCCAGGGTCGGCAGCCGCCAGCCGGCGTCGGTCATGAACCCGACCGTGGCGGAGAAGTCGAGCGCCTTGATCAAGCCGGCCTGCAGGATGGCCGCGCCGACGCCGAGGCGCAGGATCAGCAGGCCGACGTCGCGGGCGCGGTCCCTGCCGCCGGACGCGGGGTCGCTTGCGGGTGTCGTCATGTCGGATGAGCCTATTGCCCGGCCCGCCGTGCGGGCCTGTTCGATGTCCATGCTCGGATCGACCGGCGGCGGGGGCGAAATTCATCGCCGGTAGCGCGCCGGCCCATTGACCCGCTGAGTTAGCGCTGATAACTTAACGCCGATAGCGCGGGAGGGGACCCATGTTGCAGCGCATCGCACAAGTGGCCATCGCCGCGCCGCGCCGCATCCTGGTCACCGCTCTGCTGGTCATGGTGGCCTGTGGAATCTTCGGCGTGCCGGTGGCCGACGACCTGTCCGCCGGCGGCTTCCAGGATCCGACCTCCGAGTCGGCGAAGGCAACCCAATTGCTCGTCGACGAGTTCGGCCAGGGTGACATGGAGCTGATCATCAGCGTCACCTCCGAAGCGGGCGCGCAGGACCCGGCCGCCCGCGCGGTGGGCGCCGAGATCGCCGGCCGGTTGGCCGACTCGCCCCACGTCGGCCAGGTGACCTCGGCGTGGACCGCGCCACCCGCCGCCGCCCCGGCGTTGATCAGTGAGGACGGCCGGACCGGCCTGATCGTGGCCGGCATCACCGGTGGGGAGAGCGGGGCCCAGAAGCACGCCGAGCAACTGACCGACGAACTGGTCTACGACCGCGACGGCGTCGAGGTGCAGGCCGGTGGCGTCGCGATGACCTACGTGCAGATCAACGCCCAGACCGAAAAAGACCTGCTGCGAATGGAAGCCATCGCGATACCACTGAGCTTCGTGGTGCTGGTCTGGGTGTTCGGCGGGCTGTTGGCCGCGGCGCTGCCGCTGGCGGTCGGGGCGTTCGCGATCCTGGGCTCGATGGCGGTGCTGCGCGGCTTCACCATGGTCACCGATGTCTCGATCTTCGCGCTGAATCTGTCCATCGCGCTGGGGCTGGCGCTGGCGATCGACTACACCCTGTTGATCATCAGCCGCTACCGCGACGAGCTGGCCGAGGGCGCCGACCGGGACCGGGCTCTGGTGCGCACCATGGCGACCGCGGGCCGAACCGTGCTGTTCTCGGCGCTGACCGTCGCGCTGTCGATGCTCGCGATGGTGCTGTTCCCCATGTACTTCCTGAAGTCCTTCGCCTATGCCGGCATCGCCGTGGTCACGTTCGCCGCGGTGGCCGCGATCGTCGTCGCGCCCGCCGCGATCGTGCTCGCCGGGGACCGGCTCGACGCGCTGGACGTGCGCCGGCTGCTGCGCCGGATCACCGGCCGCCCGGAGCCGGCGG
The DNA here is from genome assembly GCF_056160785.1 of Mycobacterium sp. ABE4_509. NCBI lineage: Bacteria > Bacillati > Actinomycetota > Actinomycetes > Mycobacteriales > Mycobacteriaceae > Mycobacterium > Mycobacterium sp. ABE4_509. The sequence goes on from NZ_JBSWXU010000066.1 coordinate 21,412, forward strand.
CCAAGCCGATCGAGCAGATGTTCTGGTACCGGTCCACCAAATTCGTGATGCGCCGGTCGATTCCGATCGGCGTCGGCGTCGTCGCGTTGCTGCTGGTGCTCGGCGCGCCCTTCCTGGGCGCCAATTGGGGTTTTCCCGACGACCGGGTGCTACCGCAGTCCGCGTCCGCCCGGCAGGTGGGCGACGACCTGCGCCAGGACTTCGCGGTGGATTCCTCCACCAACGTCACGATCGTCCTGCCGGACGCCGAGTCGGTGACCCCCGGCGAGCTCGACCGCTACGCCGCCGAGCTGTCCCGGGTGCCCGACGTGTCGTCGGTGTCGGCGCCAGGAGGCACCTTCGTCGACGGATCGCCGACCGGACCGCCGACGGCCGCGACCGGATTCGCCGGTGGGAGCGCCTTTCTCACGATCGGCAGCACGGCGGCGCTGTTCACCGACGCCTCGGAGGCCCAACTCGACCGCCTGCACGCGGTGCCCCCGCCGGACGGGGCGCAGGTGCTGGTGACCGGGCTCGCCCAGGTCAACCGCGACAGCGCCGATGCCATCACCTCACGGCTGCCGATGGTGCTCAGCGTGATCGCGGTGATCACCTTCGTGTTGCTGTTCCTGCTCACCGGCAGTGTGGTGCTGCCGCTCAAGGCGCTGGTGCTCAACGTGTTGTCGTTGACGGCTGCTTTCGGTGCCCTGGTGTGGATATTCCAGGACGGGCACCTCGGCGCGCTGGGGACGACCCCCACCGGGACCCTGGTGGCGAACATGCCGGTGCTGTTGTTCTGCATCGCGTTCGGGCTGTCGATGGACTACGAGGTCTTCCTGGTCTCGCGCATCCGCGAGTACTGGCTGCAGTCCTCGCAGCACCCCGACACCGCCCACCTGTCCGCGCACCTGCGCAGCGACGAGGCCGTGGCACTCGGCCTGGCCAGGACCGGCCGGGTCGTCACCGCCGCGGCCCTGGTGATGTCGATCTCGTTCGCCGCGCTGATCGCGGCCGAGGTGGCATTCATGCGGATGTTCGGGGTCGGCCTCACACTGGCGATCCTGGCCGACGCCACGCTGGTGCGGATGCTGCTGGTTCCGGCGTTCATGCATGTGCTGGGCCGGTGGAACTGGTGGGCGCCGGAGCCGTTGACCCGGCTGCACGACCGCATCGGCTTCAGCGAGGGCGGTGAACCCGGCCCACCCGCGGCGCGGCATCGCGCACGCTCCGGCGAAGAGAGCCGGCTGTCATGACCGCCGAGCCGCTGCGCCGCCGTCGCGCCCCGCGCGGCGCGGGCGAGCAGCTCCGCGAGGAGATCCTCGACGCCGCGACCACTCTGCTGCTGGAAACCGATGACGCCAAGGCGGTTTCGATTCGCTCGGTGGCTCAGCAGGTGGGAGTCACCCCACCGTCGATCTATCTGCACTTCGCCGACAAGGAAGCCATGCTCGACGCGGTCTGCTGCCGCTACTTCGAGAAACTCGACGAACAGATGCAGGCCGTCGAGGGCGCAGGGCGTGACGACGTACCGGTCATCGGGGTGCTGCGGGCCCAGGGACTGGCCTACGTGCGGTTCGCGCTGCAGAACCCGGAGCTCTACCGCATCGCCACGATGGGACACGGACAGCCCGGCAGCGAGGTCGACGTGACGCTGAACAGCTCGGCGTTCGCGCACATGCGCGCGTCGATCGAGGCGCTGATCGCCGACGGCACCTACCCGCCTTCCGACCCGACGACACTGGCCCTGGAGATGTGGGCCACGGTGCACGGCGTCGCGGCGCTGCTCATCTCGCGCCCGTACCTGCCCTGGGGGGACGTCGAGGAGTTCGTCGACCGCGTGCTGCGGACGCTGTGCCTGGGTCTGGTCGCCTCGGCGGGGATTCACCCGACGGACACACCGGAAGAGATGGTCACCTGGTTGAAGGAGGTTGCCGATGAGCGACGTCGTGGATAACGCGTTTTTCGCCCGGGTGTGGACGGTGATGTCGGCCCACGAGTCCGAACCGATGCGCCGGATGCGTCGACAGAACCTCAGTGGTCTGACGGGGCGGGTGCTGGAGGTGGGCGCGGGGACCGGCACCAACTTCGAGTTCTATCCCGACACCGTCACCGAGGTGGTCGCGATCGAACCGGAGCGCCGGCTGGTTCCGCTGGCCGAGCAGGCCGCCGCGGCTGCGGCCGTCCCGGTCACCGTGACCGAACGGCCGGTCGAGGAACTCACCGACAGCGGCCCCTTCGACGCGATCGTCTGCTCGCTGGTGCTCTGCTCGGTATCGAACCCGCAAGAAGTTGTCCGACAACTGTATTCGTTGCTACGGCCCGGTGGCGAGCTCCGCTACCTCGAGCACGTCGCCAGCGCGGGCGGGCGGGGACGGCTCCAGCGATTCGTCGACGCCACCTTCTGGCCGAGGCTGTTCGGCAACTGCCACACCCACCGCGACACCGACCGGATCATCACCGAGGCGGGGTTGCGGGTCACCGGTGCGCGCCGGGAGGCGGCGATGCCGGCCTGGGTTCCCACACCCGTCGCCGAGCTGTCGATCGGGGTGGCGGTCCGGCCGGACTGACCGTCCGGCGGGCTCAGCCCAGCAGTGCCGGAAGCCGCTGCAGCAGCCCCGGCAGGGCGCTGGCGGCCTTCTCCCGCAGTGACACCGTGGCGCTGTCGGACAGCGGGGTGGGCTCGGGGTTCACCTCGATGACCGGCGTGCCGTTCGAGACCGCCAGTTCGGGCAGTCCGGCGGCCGGGTAGACCACCGACGAGGTACCCACCACGACGACCAGGTCGGAGTTGACCACCGCCTCGACCGACTGTTGCCACGCGTCGTCGGGCAGCGGTTCGCCGAACCAGACCACGTTGGGCCGGATCAGCCCGCCGCAAGCACAGTGGGGCGGATCGACCGTCTCCACCGGTTCGGGCATCGCCGGCACCTCGCCGGCGTAGACCGAACGGCACTGGTCGCAATGGAACTCGAACAGGCTGCCGTGCACGTGGTGCACCTGGTTGCTGCCGGCGCGCTCATGCAGGTTGTCGACGTTCTGGGTGACGACATGGACGTCGGCGTAGTCCTCCCAGGCGGCGACGGCGCGGTGCCCGTCGTTGGGGGCGACCGCATCCATCATGTGGTGGCGCCACAGATACCACGCCCACACCCGTTCAGGGTGGTCACGCCAGCCGGCCGAGCTGGAGATCTCGTAGGGGTCGACCTTGGCCCACAACCCGGTTTCGGCGTCACGGAAGGTCGGGACACCGCTCTCCGCCGAGATCCCCGCGCCACTGAATACCGTCACCTGCACCCCACCAAAGTAGCGGCTTTGGGTGATACTGGGCACGTGGCCGATTTGGGGGAATGGGTTCGCGTGGATCCGCAAGCTGCAAGGCCGCTGTTCGATCAGCTCAGGACGCAGATCATCGGCGGAGTTCGGGACGGTCAACTCGCCCCGGGCACCCGGCTGCCCACGGTGCGTGAGCTGGCGGGGCAGATCAACTTGGCCGTCAACACGGTGGCCCGCGCCTACCGGGAACTGGAGGCGGCGGGCGTGCTGGAGACCCGCGGGCGTTTCGGCACCTTCGTGGCCAGGTCGGACCCGGCGGACGCGGCGATGGCGACCGCCGCGCACACCTACGTCTCCGCAGCCCGTGCCCTGGGGGTCGACAAGGGTGAGGCGTTGCGCTACGTGGAGAACGCCTTCGGCTGAGGCCGCGGGACCCGCGCCGTCCGCCGGTTCAGCCGAATTCGAGCAGCGTGACCGTCGGCCGCACCGGGTCGAGCAGCGGCACCCGCTGCACGGCCCAGGACAAGGTGTTGAGCACCCGCCCGCGGGCGGCCTCGCCCGGCAGGTCGTGCACCGCGCGCACGCCGGGAACGGTGTTGACCAGGTCGGCCGCCTCGGCCACCGACAGCGTGAACGGCATCGGCGGCACCCGGTAGCGTCGCGAGGTCCGCATACCGCGCCGCGAGAGCGCCGCGAATCCCGACGGCGGCAGGTCGAACATCATCTGCCCGCCCGGAAAACGTGCCGCACACGCGGTGATCAGCGCCATCGCCTCCTCGGGTTGCAGATACATCAGCAGACCCTCGGCGGTGATGAACACGCCGTCGTCGGTGTTCACCAGGTCCATCCAGCTGAAGTCAAGCGCGGACTGGGCGCACGTCCGTACCCGGCCGGAGGAAGGCAGCAGCTTGCTGCGCAGCTCGATCATCGGGGGCAGGTCGACGGTCAACCAGGTGAACTCGTGGCCGACGCCGGCCGCGTCGAGCCGGTAGAAGCTGGTCTGCAGTCCCTCGGCGAGCGCGACCACCGTCGCGCGCGGGTGGTCGACCAGGTAGCGGCGGGTGTACCTGTCGAACACCTTGGCCCGCAGCGCCATGTCCTGGCGTCGGGTGTACCCGAACTTCGCGAAGTCGAAGTCGATCGAATCGACCAGATGAACAGCCATCGGGTCGTCGATGATCGAGTCGGGCCGCCGCGCCTCCGACGCGCGGACCTTCAGCGTCATCAGGGCCGTCTCGGGCACCCCGGTCAGGTCCGCGGAATGCTTTGCCGTCATCTGCTGTCCCGTCTCGTCGTCGGTCAACCGCGCAGGACCTTGTCGATCGTGCGCAGGTTGCGGGTGGTGGTCGCGGACTTGTAGCGCTTCTTGCCCATTGTCCTCCCCATCGCGGACTGCATCGTCGTCGCGCGGGGAACCTGCCAGTACACGACGCCGTCGCCGGGGACGATCCGTTCACCCGGGGCCGGGTCGCGGGCCAGCGCGCCCAGCTCGTCGAGCACCGCCGGGTCGCTGACGAAGGTGACGTAGGAGTGGTGGCCGTCGACCTCGCGTTCGAACGGGAACCCGGCCGAGATCGCCGCCACGGCGTCCAGCTCGTAGGCCAGAACCCATGCTTCGTAACCGAATTCGTCCCGCAACGCGGTCTCGGCGCGGACCCGGACCGTGGCGGTGTCGGCGCCGCTGTCGAGCAGCACGTTGCCGCTGGCCAGGATCGTGTTGACGGCGGTGAAGCCGGCTTTCTCCAGGGCTTGCGCGACGGCGGCCATCTTGAGGGTGACCCCGCCGACGTTGACTCCGCGCAGGAAAGCGGCGTAGCGCGTCATCGTGGGGTTGCCGACGAGTTCGGGGACGGCGTGGTGTGGTCCATGTGTTCGATCATGGTAGATCGCGGTTCGTTCTACCCTCGTGTCATGACGCGCGATGTCTTCGACGACAAGCTACTGGCCGTGATCGCAGGTAACTCGCTGGGCGTGCTGGCCACCATCAAACGGGACGGACGCCCGCAGCTGTCCAACGTCGCCTACCACTTCGACGCCCGCGAACTGACGATCTCGGTGTCGATCACCGAACCGAGAGCCAAGACCCGGAATCTGCGCCGCGATCCGCGCGCCTCCCTGCACGTCAGTTCCGACGACGGCTGGTCCTATGCGGTCGCCGAGGGCGACGCGGTGCTCAGCGCGCCGGCCGCCGATCCGGGTGACGAGACGGTGGCGGGTCTGGTGGAGCTGTACCGCCGGATCTCCGGGGAACATCCCGACTGGGACGATTACCGCAGCGCGATGGTCGATGACCGCAGAGTGCTGATGACCCTGCCGATTTCGCATGTCTACGGCATGCCGCCGGGCCGGCGCTGAACGGACTATTCTCTCGGGTATGACAGCCAAGGGGTCCGCGGGGTCGGCGGATCGCAACGAGTCCGGCGAGGACGAAACCAAGCGCAGGTTCGCCGAAGCGCTCGAGCGCAAGAATGCGAAGTCGGCGGCCGGTACGGCGCACCGGGACGGCGGGGCCAAGCAGCCGCGCAGCCACGGCCCGGTGGAGAACCGCCGTCAGTTCCGCCGCAAGAGCGGCTGACACCCCGCCGGCCCGGGGACACGACCGGGTCCGAATTCTGCTGCCCGGCAACCCGCGCACGGGAATGAACGTCGGCGCTCACACTCGGTTGCGGCGGGTGTCGGGGGCCGGCCGTCTCCGGCCCAGCAAGGCCAGGCATCCGCCGGCAAGAACGGCCACCGCGACGGCGAAACTCACCCCCGAGACGTTCAGCCCCCAGGCCTGGGCGGCCAGCCCTTCGCCGATGACGGGCAGCGACAGCGCCACATAGGCCACCACGAAGTAGCTGGAGGTCACTTCGGCGCGCCGGTCGGCCGGGGTGCGGGCCGATACCGCGGCCAGCCCGCGGCCGAAGCTGACCCCCTGGCCCACGCCGCTGACGAG
>NZ_JBSWXU010000067.1:0-27548 GCF_056160785.1 Mycobacterium sp. ABE4_509
CGCCATCGCGGCGGCCATGGCCTGCGGATCCGCGGCACGGGTCACCGCCGTCGCCAGCAGCACCGCGTCGCAGCCCAGTTCCATCGCCAGCGCGGCGTCGCTGGCGGTGCCGATCCCGGCGTCCAGGATGACCGGCACGCCGGCGTGGTCGACGATCATCTCGATGTTGTGCGGGTTGGCGATCCCCAGACCCGTACCGATCGGCGAACCCAGCGGCATCACCGCCGCACAGCCGGTGTCCTCCAACCGGCGCGCCAGCACCGGGTCGTCGTTGGTGTACGGCAGCACCACGAATCCGTCGTCGACGAGTTGCTCTGCGGCCCTGACCAATTCCAGGGCATCAGGCAGCAGTGTGCGCTCGTCGGCGATCACCTCGAGCTTGACCCAGTCGGTCTGCAGCGCTTCCCGGGCCAGCTGCGCGGTCAGCACCGCCTCGGCCGCGCCGCGGCAGCCGGCCGTGTTGGGCAGCGGGGTGATGCCCAGCCGGGTGAGCAGGTCGAGGACTCCGGTGCCGCCGTCGGCGTCCACCCGGCGCATCGCCACGGTGGTGAGCTCGGTTCCCGAGGCCGCCAGGGCGGCCTCGAGCACGGCGAGGTTGGTGGCCCCGCCGGTTCCCAGGATCAGCCGGGAGCCGAACTCGCGTCCGGCGATGCGCAGCGTGCCCACACCCGGTTCAGCCACCCTGCACCGCCGTCACCACCTCGATGTTGGCTCCGTCGGACACCGGGACGCCCCACTGCGACCGCGGCAGCACCGACAGGTCCACCGCGACCGCGATCCCCTTGTCCGGGAAGCCGAGCCGGTCCAGCAGGGCTGCCACTGACATCGGTCCGTCGAGCTGGACCGCCTCGTCGTTGACCGTCACCTTCACCGTGACACCTCCACAGGACTGAATGCCGTCAGTTCCGCCGCGATCGTCTCGGCGGTCCACGGCGCGAGCAGGAAACCGGACCGGCCGTGCCCGGTGGCGACCAGCGTGCGCTCGTCGAGACGGCCGACCAGCGGCAGGTTGTCGGGAGTCATCGGGCGCAACCCCGCGGCGCACTCGGCGAACTCGTACTCGCCCAGCGCGGGCAGCACCGCGCAGGCGTCGTCGAGCAGGTCACGCACCCCGGTCACCGCGGGTGCGGTGTCGCGGCCGTGCTCGTACTGGGTCGCGCCGACCACCACGCCGTCGGCGCGGGGCACCAGGTACACCTGACGGCCGTGCACCCGGGCCCGGATCATCCGCTGCGGCAACGGCATACAGCCGCGGCGCCACCGCAACCGCAGCACCTCGCCCTTGACCGGGCGCACCGCCAGGCCCGGCCACAGCGCCGGCGCGTCGATACCGTTGGCGATCACGACGGTGTCGGCCCCCAGGCCCGCCTCGGCCAGATCGCCGACCCGCGGCGCCCACCGCACCCCGAGCCGTTCACAGTGCGCCCTCAGCGCGCCGAGGACGCCGCGGTTATCCACCGCGAGTTCGGTGTCGGCCACCAATCCGTGCCGGATTCCCTGCGCGAGAAGAGGTTCGATGTCGCGGGCCGATGTCGTCGGGGTCACCGGGTGCCCCTGGCCGGACAACCACCGACCAACGGTCTGCAGGTCTGCGGCGTCGGCGCGGTCCACCGCGACCACCAGCGACCCCCTGGCGGTCACCACCTCGGGAGCCAGACCGTCCAGGAACCCGGAATTCCACAACTCGAGCGACGCCAGCCCGATCTGCAGCAGTCGCTCCTCACCCGGCCAGCCCTCGCTGTGCGGGGCCAGCATCCCACCGGCCACCCACGACGCGCCGCGTTCGGCGTCGAGGTGCACCCGCACGTCCCAGCCCTGCTGGGCCGCGCGCCGGGCGACGGCAAGGCCGATGACGCCGCCGCCGATGACGGCCAGTGTGGACATCGCGATCTCCCTTCGCCGGCATGACCCGGATCAGGTGTGACGGTACGAGCGGCGCGCTCACTCTCAGCCCCCGTGGCCCGGGACTCCCGTGTGGTCGCCTACCAGCCTACGTGTCGCCGGCACTACCGTTGGCACCGTGCGTGACGCCTCCAGCCCGCCCGCCGCCCGGTTGGGCACGGCCTCGCTGTACCTGTGCACCGACGCCCGCCGGGAGCGCGGCGACCTGGCCCAGTTCGCCGATGCGGCACTGGCCGGCGGCGTCGACATCATCCAGCTGCGGGACAAGGGCTCGGCGGGCGAGCAGCGGTTCGGGCCGCTCGAGGCGCGTGCCGAACTGCAGGCCCTGGAGGTCCTGGCCGAGGCCGCACACCGGCACGGCGCGCTGCTCGCCGTCAACGACCGCGCCGACATCGCCCGCGCGGCCGGCGCCGACATCCTGCACCTGGGCCAGGACGACCTGCCGCTGCCGGCGGCCCGCGACATCGTCGGCGACTGCCTGATCGGCCGCTCCACCCACGACGTGGACCAGATGCGAGCTGCGCTGACCGAAGACGTCGACTACTTCTGCGTGGGCCCCTGCTGGCCCACCCCGACCAAGCCCGGCCGCGCCGCGCCAGGTCTGGAGCTGGTCGCGGCCGCGCACCGGACCGGGACCGCGAAACCGTGGTTCGCGATCGGCGGGATCGACACCGCGCGGCTTCCCGAGGTGGTGGCCGCCGGAGCGGCACGTGTCGTGGTGGTCCGGGCCATCACCGCGGCCCAAGACCCGACCGCGGCCGCCGGGGAACTGAAGGGCCTGCTCAGCGCCGCCGGTTGATCAGCATCGGGATGTCGGCCGCGACACTGCGCAGCCGTTCCCAGCTCGCCGCGAAACCCGGATGCAGGGGCAGGCCGGCGACCTCGCCCTCGGACACCCAACGCAGCTCCGAGCTTTCCCGGTTGGGGACGGTTTCCAGCTGCACCGCGGCGTCGGCGATGACGGTGGTGTACGTCCACCCGGTCACCTCCGCGGTGACGACCGTGGTGCGCACGGTCAGCTGATCGACGGCGAGCCCGGCTTCCTCGTGGGCCTCCCGGACCGCGGCCTGCTCCGGCGTCTCGTGGCTGTCCCGGGCTCCGCCCGGCAACGCCCAGGTTCCGCCCTGATGGCTCCACGGGGCCCGGTGCTGCAACAGCACCGCGGCGCCACCGGCGGGGCTGGGGGCGCGCAGCAGCAACCCGGCCGCGCCGTACCGGCCCCAGTAGGCCGCGCCATTGGTCGACACGACCCAGCCGTCACCGTCCCCGCGCACCCGTTCAGGATAGGGAACCGGCTGCACTGTCGGGGTTCTCGGGGCACTCGAGCGGCTCGACACGGCGAATCCGCACGCACCATCCGATACCTCTTAGAATTCTTTTATACAGTGGGTCGAGTCGGAACGACCGTCGGGAAGATCGAGCTCAAGGTGGGGTCCGGGTAGACGTGACTGTGGAGTTGGCGCATCCCTCGACCGAGCCCCTGGCGTCGCGGTCGCCGACCACTCCGTCGCATCCGCGGTGGTGGTTCCTGTGGACCACACCCGGGCGGATCCTGTCCATCGGGTTCGTGCTGGCGGCGCTGGTGATCGCCAGCGCGTTCGCGACCTCGACGACGATCAACGACCGCCAGGAGGCGCTGACCACCGTCCTCAACCACACCGAGCCGCTGTCGTTCGCCGCCGGCCAGCTCTACACCACGCTGTCGGTCGCCGACGCCGCCGCCGCCACCGCGTTCATCGCCGGCACCGAGCCGCAACCGGTGCGGCAACGCTACGAGCAGGCCATCACCGACGCCGCCGTCGCCGTGACCAGGGCCTCCAGCGGCCTGACCGACGAGCCGATGGTGCAGCTACTCGGCCGCATCAACGCCCGGCTGGCCGTCTACACCGGGTTGATCGAGACGGCCCGGACCAACAACCGGGCCGGCAATCCCGTCGGCTCGTCGTACCTGTCGGAGGCGTCGGCGCTGATGCAGCAGCAGATCCTGCCCGACGCCCAGCGCCTCTACGAGGTGACCTCGAGCCGGGTGGACACCGAGACCACCGCGTCGACCCGGATTCCGCTACCAGTCATCCTGGTGGTGCTGGCGACGTTGCTGTTCGGGGTGTTCGCCAACCGCTGGCTGGCCAACCGCACCCGCAGGCGCGTCAACGTCGGTTTCGTCGCCGGCGGCCTTGCGGTGCTGATCATGTTGATCTGGGTGGGCACCGCGCTGGTGATCTCCACCGCCGACAGCCGCAGCGCCAAGAACACCGCCGCCGAATCGCTCAAGACCGTCACCTCGCTGGCGATCACCGCCCAGCAGGCGCGTGCCGACGAGACACTGTCGCTGATCCGCCGCGGCGACGAGAACGTCCGCAAGGAGTCGTACTACCAGCGCCTCGAACAGATGCAGGCTCAGCTGGCCCAGTACCTGGCCCGCGACGACTCGATCGACAAGAGCGACCTGGCCGAAGCCCCGGCGCTGCTGGACCGGTGGCGGGCCGCCGACGACCGGATCACCGCCTACATCGCGGTCGGCAACTACCAGGCCGCCACCCAGGTGGCGCTGGGCACCGGTGAGGACGACTCCACGCCGGCGTTCGACAAACTCGACGAAACACTGAGCAAGGGCATCGAGGAGAGCCGCAACCAGCTGCGCGCCGATATCGTCAACGCGCGCCGGGTGCTGTCCGGGTCCACCGTCGGCGCGGCGGGGCTCAGCGTGGTCGCGGCGATCGCGGTCGCGCTGGGAATCTGGCCGAGACTGAGCGAATACAGGTAGAACGGCAGACATGAAGAAACTGGGGGTCGCTACGACGGCGGTCGCACTGCTGACCGCCGTGTTGACCGGCTGCTCCGAGGCCGCCCCCGTCGTTCCGACACCGGGAGTGACGCTGGCACCGCCGACGCCGGCGGGCATGGAGGAGCTGCCGCCCGAGCCGGCCCACGCACGCAACGCCGACGACGAGGATTGTGACCGCACCGCCAGCCTGCGACCGTTCGACACCGAGGAAGAGGCCGAAGAGGCCGTCGCCAACATCAAGGCGCGGGGGCGGCTGATCGTCGGCCTCGACATCGGCAGCAACCTGTTCAGCTTCCGGGATCCGATCACCGGCGAGATCACCGGCTTCGACGTCGACATCGCCGGGGAGATCGCCCGCGACATCTTCGGCACCCCGTCGCAGGTGGAATACCGGATCCTGTCCTCGGCCGACCGGGTCGAGGCGCTGGAGAACAACGAGGTCGACGTCGTGGTCAAGACCATGACCATCACCTGCGAGCGCAAGGAGCTGGTGAACTTCTCCACGGTGTACCTCAACGCCAACCAGCGCATCCTGGTGCCACGCAACTCCCCGATCAGCCAGCCCAGCGACCTGTCCGGCAAGCGGGTCTGCGTGGCCAAGGGCACCACGTCGCTGAACCGCATCCAGGAGATCACCCCGCCCCCGATCATCGTCGGCGTGGAGACCTGGGCCGACTGCCTGGTGGCGCTGCAGCAGCGCCAGGTCGACGCGATCAGCACCGACGACTCGATCCTGGCCGGCCTGGTGGCCCAGGACCCCTACCTCCACATCGTCGGGCCCACCTTGAACGACGAGCCCTACGGCATCGGCATCAACAAGGAGAACACCGGGCTGGTGCGCTACGTGAACGGGACGCTGGAGCGGATCCGCCGCGACGGCACCTGGTACACGCTGTACCGCAAGTGGCTCACGGTGCTCGGCCCGGCGCCGGCGGCACCCCGCGCGAGGTATGTCGACGAATGAGCGACGCCGGACCCGACCCGTCAGAAGAAGACCCCGGCACCCAGCCGGCGAGCGTCGACGACCTCGGGATGGACTCGGTGGCCACCATGCGGCCGATGTCGACCCAGGCGGTGTTCCGGCCCGACTTCGACGACGACGATGACGACGACATCCTGCTGCACACCGGGGACACCGAGCCGCAGGAGCACACCACCACGCTGACCCGGAGCCTGTCCCCGACGCGCCGGCTCGGCGGCGGGCTGGTGGAGATTCCGCGGGTGCCTGCGGTGGATCCCGAGGCCGCACTGATGACCGACCCGGTGGTCGCCGAGTCGAAGCGGTTCTGCTGGAACTGCGGCCGTCCGGTCGGCAGGTCGACCCCGGCGGGCAAGGCGCTCTCGGAGGGCTGGTGCCCGCACTGCGGAAGCTCCTACTCGTTCCTGCCGCAGCTCGGTGTCGGCGACATCGTCGCCGATCAGTACGAGATCAGAGGCTGCGTCGCGCACGGCGGCCTCGGCTGGGTGTATCTGGCGTTCGACAAGAACGTCAACGACCGCCCGGTGGTGCTCAAGGGCCTGGTGCATTCCGGTGATGCCGAGGCCCAGGCCATCGCGATGGCCGAACGTCAGTTCCTGGCCGAGGTGACCCACCCCGGGATCGTCAAGATCTACAACTTCGTCGAGCACGACGACAAGCACGGCAACCCGGTCGGCTACATCGTCATGGAGTACGTCGGCGGGTCCTCCCTCAAGCAGGCCACCCACCTGAGCAAATCGGACGGGTCCCGGCTGCCGGTGGCCGAGGCGATCGGCTACATGCTCGAGATCCTGCCGGCGCTGGGCTATCTGCACTCCATCGGCCTGGTCTACAACGACCTCAAGCCGGAGAACATCATGGTCACCGAGGACCAGCTCAAGCTCATCGACCTGGGCGCGGTGTCACGGATCAACTCGTTCGGCTACCTGTACGGCACACCGGGATATCAGGCCCCCGAGATCGTGCGGACCGGCCCCACCATCGCCACCGACATCTACACGGTGGGCCGCACCCTGGCCGCGCTGACGCTGCGGCTGCGCACCCGTGCGGGCCGCTACGTCGACGGTCTGCCCGAAGACGATCCGGTGCTGGCCACCTACGACTCGTTCGGCAGATTGCTGCGCCGCGCGATCGACCCGGACCCGCGGCGGCGCTTCGCCAGCGCCGAGGAGATGTCCAGCCAGTTGATGGGTGTGCTGCGTGAGGTCGTGGCGCGGGACACCGGTGTCCCGCGGCCGGGCCTGTCGGCGGTGTTCAGCCCGTCCCGGTCGACCTTCGGGGTCGACCTGCTGGTCGCCCACACCGATGTCTACGTCGACGGCCAGGTGCATTCGGAGAAGCTGACCGCCCAGGAGATCGTCAAGGCGCTTCAGGTGCCGCTGGTCGACCCGACCGACGTCGGGGCGGCGGTGCTGTCGGCGACCGTGCTGAGTCAGCCGGTGCAGACGCTGGATTCACTGCGCGCGGCGCGGCACGGAGCGCTGGACTCCGACGGTGTGGACGTCAGCGAGTCGGTGGAGTTGCCGCTGATGGAGGTCCGCGCGCTGCTGGACCTCGGTGACGTCGCCAAGGCCACCCGCAAACTCGACGACCTGGCCGACCGGGTCGGCTGGCGGTGGCGGCTGGTCTGGTTCCGCGCGGTCTCGGAACTACTGACCGCCGACTATGACTCGGCGACAAAGCATTTCAGCGAGGTACTGGACACGTTACCGGGTGAGCTGGCGCCCAAGCTGGCACTGGCGGCGACCGCGGAGCTGGCCGGGTCGGCCGAGGGACGCAAGTTCTACGGCACGGTGTGGTCCACCGACCACGGCATCATCTCGGCCGGGTTCGGCCTGGCGCGCGCCCAGTCGGCCGAGGGGCAGCGCGATGCGGCGGTGCGGACCCTCGACGAGGTGCCGCCGACCTCGCGGCACTTCACCACGGCCCGGCTGACCAGTGCGGTGACGTTGCTGTCCGGGCGCTCGGCCAGCGAGATCACCGAACAGCAGATCCGCGACGCCGCCCGGCGCGTCGAGGCGCTGCCCGACACCGAACCGCGGGTGCTGCAGATCCGTGCGCTGGTGCTGGGCACCGCCATGGACTGGCTGGCGGACAACACCGCCAGCACGAACCACATCCTGGGGTTTCCGTTCACCGAGCACGGACTGCAGCTCGGCGTCGAGGCCTCGCTGCGCAGCCTCGCCCGGGTGGCACCCACCCAGGCGCACCGCTATGCGCTGGTCGACCTCGCCAACAGTGTGCGACCGATGTCGACCTTCTGACCGCCAGCAACTACGGATTCCGTTGCTGGGAGTGCAGCCCACGCCGCGCCGACGGTTCCCGGTCGCCGAATCACATTGCTGTGGGCAGCAAAACGGCAGTTCATAGCGCTTCCTGAGAGTTCGCCAAGAGTTGTTTGCAAACCTCGGATTCCGTAGTAGCGTGAGTCGCCTGGTGACGTCATCGGCTTTGAGAATGGCAGGGTCCGCTCCCTGACGGCAGCCACAGGACGAATCTCAGATTTCGACTGAGGGAGGCCACTATGCCCTTTCCAGAACCACCAGCGCCCTTTCCAGAACCATCAGCGCCCTTTCCAGAACCATCAGCCACCCAACGGGTTTTCCGTCCCGATCCCCTGTCGTTCGAGTTGCGCGAAGAGCACCACTGGGCCACCTTCTCGGCCTGTGCACCGAGTCCCGACACGGTGCTGGTGACCGTCCACGGCGAGGTCGACGCCGTCAACAGCTCCGCGCTGGCCCGCTATGTGGAGCGCCGGGTCGGCGCGGCCACCAAGCTGGTCCTCGACCTGCAGACCGTGCAGTTCTTCGCGGCGTCGGGGTTCGCGGCGCTGGCCCACATCAACGTCGTCTGCAGGCGCGCCGGGCTGAACTGGTCGCTGCTGCCCGGTCCGCACGTGGACCGGATGTTGCGGATCTGCGATTCGCGCCGCGAACTGCCTGTCGACCGGTCACGAGTCCAGTACCCGCGCACACGCGCGGGCGATCGCCAACTCCTCGTTGGTGGGAATCACTAGCACCGTCGTCGGAGCCGAATCCGGGGAGATGCGCCGCGCGGCGCGCCCGGGGCTGTCGTTGAGGTGTTCGTCGAGTTCGATCCCGAATGCGGTGAGCCCGGACAACGCGTCCCGGCGGACCGCGGCGTCGTTCTCCCCGACACCAGCGGTGAACGTGATCACGTCCACCGTGCCGAGGATGGCCAGGTAGGCACCGATGTACTTGCGCAGCCGGTGGATGTAGACGTCGTAGGCCAACCGCGCTGCCGCCCGCTCCTTTTCGGAACCGGACCGAATCTGCTGGTGCAGCAACCGGAAATCGACCTCACCGCCAAGCCCGCGCACCCCGGACCGCCGGTTGAGCATCGACTCGATGTCCTCGACGCTCATCTGCGCGGTCCGCCACAGATAGAAGATCAGGCCGGGATCGACGTCGCCGGAGCGGGTTCCCATCACCAGACCTTCCATCGGGGTCAGGCCCATCGAGGTTTCCACCGGGCGGCCCCCGACGATGGCCGACGCCGACGCCCCGTTGCCCAGATGCAGCACGATCTGGCTCACCGACTCGAGCTCCAGCCCGAGGAAGGCGGCCGCCTGTTCGCTGACGTACTGGTGCGAGGTGCCGTGGAAACCGTAGCGGCGGATGTCCCACTGCTCGGCGACCTCGTGGTCGATGGCGTAGCTGGCCGCCGCCGGCGGCAGGTCGTGGAAGAACGCGGTGTCGAACACCGCGACGTGCGGCAGGTCGGGCAGTGCTCGGCGGGCCACTTCGATACCCAGGATCGCGGGCGGATTGTGCAGCGGCGCAAGCGGAGACAGCTCCCGCAAGGTCGTCAGCAGAGCGTCGTCGACGACGGTGGGCCGGTACAGGTCGGGGCCGCCGTGCACCACCCGGTGCCCGACGGCGGCCAGCCCGAGGCTGTCCGGGTCGTGCCCGTCGGCGGCCAGCGCGTCGAACACCACCCCGATCGCCGCGGCGTGGTCGGCCACACCCCCCTGCTCAACCTGCTCACCGATCCGCTCGACGATGCCGTCTGCCACGAGCATTCCCGAATCAGGCTCCACCACAGCATATTTCACTGAGGAGGAACCGGAGTTCAGCACCAGAACCGACCGGGTCACCGCGAGGCCCCCTGCGCCTGGATCGCGGTGATCGCGACCGTGTTGACGATGTCCTCGACCAGCGCCCCGCGGGACAGGTCGTTGACGGGCTTGTTCAGCCCCTGCAGCACCGGCCCGATGGCGATCGCGCCGGCGCTGCGCTGGACCGCCTTGTAGGTGTTGTTGCCGGTGTTGAGGTCGGGGAAGATCAGCACGGTGGCCTGGCCGGCCACCTTGGAATCCGGCATCTTCGTGGCCGCCACCGACGGTTCCACCGCGGCGTCGTACTGGATCGGCCCCTCGACCAGCAGCTGCGGCGCACGGTCGCGCACCAGCTCGGTCGCCTTTCTCACCTTGTCCACGTCGGCACCGCTGCCGGAGGTGCCGGTCGAGTAGGACAGCATCGCCACCCGGGGCTCGATGCCGAACTGGGCCGCGGTGCGCGCCGAGGAGATCGCGATGTCGGCGAGCTGCTCGGAGGTCGGGTCCGGAACGATCGCGCAGTCCCCGTAGGCCAGTACCTCATCGGCCAGGCACATCAGGAAGATGCTCGACACCGTCGACACTCCGGGCATCGTCCGGATGATCTCGAATGACGGCCTGATCGTGTGCGCGGTGGTGTGCCGGGCACCGGAGACCATCCCGTCGACCATGTCGTTGTAGACCAGCATGGTGCCGAAGTAGGACACGTCGTGGATGGTTTCGCGGGCCCGCTCCAGGGTGACGCCCTTGTGTTTGCGCAACTCGGCGTACTGCGCAGCGAACTGGTCGCACAGCTCGCTGCGCTTGGGGTCGAGCACCAGGGCCGCCGACAGGTCCACCCCGAGCTCGGCCGCGCGGGCCCGGACCTGGGGTTCCTCGCCCAGGATGGTCAGGTCGGCGACACTGCGCTGGAGCAGCCGGCCCGCGGCCCGCAGGATCCGGTCGTCGTTGCCCTCGGGCAGCACGATGTGCTTGCGGTCGGCCCGGGCCCGGTGCAACAGCTGGTACTCGAACATCTGGGGGGTGGTCACCGTCGGGATCGGGATCGCCAGCTGACTCAGCAGGTCCTCCACATCGACGTGGTGCTCCATCAGCTGCAGCGCGGTGTCGATCTTGCGATGCGAGTTCACGGTGACCCGCCCGCGGGCCGAGGCCACCGCGCTGGCCGTCTCGAACGTGCCGGTGTCGGTGGCGATGATCGGCAGTCCCAGGCCGAGCCCGTCGACCAGCGCGGCGATGGACGGATGCAGTTCGAACCCGCCGTTCAGGATCACCCCCGACAACGACGGAAACCCCTCCGCGGCATGGGCACTCATCACTGCGAGCACGACGTCGGACCGGTCACCGGGCGTGACGACCACGGCCCCCTCCACGAGCCGCTCGAGCACGTGCTCGGCGGTCATCCCGGCCACCACGATGCCCAGCGCCTCACGCCCGAGCAGTTCCGGGTCCCCCTTGATCTGGGTGCCGCCGACAACCGTGCACAGCTCCCCCACCGACGGGGCCACCAGCAGCGGCTCCTCGGGCAGGACATAGGCCTTCGGCGCGGCGGGGCCCAGCAGGCGCAGCGCTTCGAGCATCTCGGTCAGCTGGGTCGGGTCGCAGCGGTTGGCGACCACCGCGGCGGTGTGCGCGCGATGGGCGGCCAGCTCCGCGAGGCACAGCTCGACGACGCTGACGACTTCGGCGGGGGTACGGCCGCGGGCCCGCACCGACAGCACGACCGGGGTGCCCAGGTTCACCGCGATGCGGGCGTTCATGGACAGCTCGCTGGGGGCGACGACGTCGGTGTAGTCGCTGCCGACGACCACCACCGCGTCACACTGGTCGGCGACGCGGTGGAACCGGTCGACGATCTCGGCGATCGCCCGGTCAGGATCCTCGTGAAGTTCCTGATAGCCGACGCCGACGCACTGTTCGTAGGCAAGGCCGGCGGTGCTGTGGGCCAGCAGCAGGTCGAGGATGTAGTCGCGACGCTCGCCGAGCCGGGTGATCGGCCGGAACACCCCGACCCGGGCAACGGTGGCCGCGAGCCGGTGCACGATCCCCAGCGCTACCGTCGATTTTCCGGTGTCACCCTCGGGCGAGGCCACATAGATGCTGGAGGCGAACGCTGGTCCGGCATGCACAGCCTCCACCTTGCCTCATACACGCCGAACGCTCTAGTCCTGCGGATCGACACCCGGGCTATGCTTAGATACACGTGTTTCTTTGCTAGATACGTTTCTGACTACGTACTGACATGCCTATGTGATGCGCTTGCGATATCAATGTATTTGCCATAACTTGACGCGCTTGCTATTTTTGGCGTCGACGCCGACTGTCGCGGCGTCAAAGTTCGGCTGGAAGTCAGCAGCTGGTCGCGTTGCATCCGGAAGGCTCACATGTCAGTTGTCGAGGTTGGCAATGGCTTGGCCGTCGATACCCGCCACGAAGCGCGGGTACCGGTCCGGCGGCTGCGCTACCCGTTCTGGTGGCGGGTCGGGATCCTGTGCGCACTGTTCCTCGGTGCATTCGGCATGCAGTTCGCGCACATCGTCGCCGACTCCTTCGCCGGGTCCCGGACGGCCTACCTCGCCGTTGCGCCCCTACTGGTCGCGCTGAGCACGAGCGGTTACCGCACGGTGCCGCGCGGAGTCGGCGACAACGAATCGGACTGGATCGTGGCCGCCCTGACGGGCCTGGCCGGACTCACCGCGATCGCGATGGTCACCACGCGCTTCCCCACGCTCGCGGCCCTGTGGCGACTGGATCTGGTGGCAGCGCTGGTATGGGTGATCTGCGCGGGCATGGTCGTGTTCAGTGTGCGGCACGTGCTGCGGATGTGGCCGGTGTGGTTACTGGCCTTCCTCGGTGCGCTGACGGTGCCCTACCTCCTCGCCTCGGCGTGGCTGGGCGGCACCGACGTTGCGGTCGTGGCGGTCGGCGCCGGCTTCGGGGCGTGCGCGGTCCATCTGGCGGGCCGCCCGGCGCGCAGGCGGTTGCGCACCGGCGCGACGGCGCTCTGCCTCGCCGCCGGAATCACGGCCGCGGTGCTACTGACCGGCCCGCTGGGCCTGCTCCCGTCGCTGGTCGTCTCGGCTGCGCTCGTCCCCGTGGCGGCGACCGTGGGGCTGAACTACCTCACCGAGGTCACCGGGCAGAACCGCTGGCCGTCGGTCGGCGCCCGATTCCATACGCTGTCCGCCCGGACGCTGGTGACCCTCGGACTCGTCGCCCTGGCCCTGTCGACCATGCAGTCCGCGGCTCCTCAGCCTTCTCCCCCACCGCAGGTCCGCGCCGACTGGGCAGGACTGAGCGGGCTGGGATCACCCGCCGAGGAGTTCGGGTTCATCACCCGCTTCCTCGGGCCGGATTCCCGGTTCGTCCGTTTCGAGGTCCCGGGAGCCGACTCCGACCCGGGCGCGGCCGTCGACGTGATCTCCGCCAAAACCCTTGCGGCCTTGAACGACTACTCGGATGCGGTCTGGTACCCGTCCGAGACACCGCTGAACTACCGGCCCGCGGACGCGACACCGGACCGTCCGATGCCGCAGGGCGCCAGGGTCATCCACACCAACGCCGACACCGCCACCAGCCCCTCGGCGCAGAACTGGTACGCAATCACCTGGACCTGGCGGACTCCCGCCGAGTACCAGCGGGTGACCGTCATCGTCGACCAGTCCGTCGACCCGGACGAGACCCCCGCCGGCCCGGAGCCGCTGTCACTGACGAACACCGTGATCGACCCGATGCTGTGGATCGCCAGGCAACGCCCCGAAGGGGCCGGTGACGTCGAAGACCTGGTGACCGACCGTGCCGAGGCCATCGTCGCCACCCTGATGGCCGCTGCGAGCTCGACCCGTTGAGTGGCGTTTACGTACCGGGCAGCCTGCTGCCCGCAGAGATTTCGGCGCGTTCCGCACTCGGGCCTCGCTCGCTGATCCGGATCGGTGTGACGCTGGCGATCCTGGCCGCCTGCATCCTGCTGCGTCCCGACTTCGTGCTGCCCCTCATCGCGACCGTCGTGGCCCTGGCCTATCTCGCCTCCACCATCGACCGCAACTGGCTGATCCTGCGCGGACTTCGCACACCGTCGATGGTGCAGATCAGCGACGAGGAGGCCCGCTCGATCCCGGACGACGAACTGCCCGTCTACACGGTGCTGCTCCCGGTCTACGACGAACCCTCGATCGTGCAGAACCTGCTCAACGGGGTCGCCAAGCTGGACTATCCCCGCGACAAGCTGGAGATCCTGCTGTTGGTCGAGGAAGACGACATCGCCACCGAGGCCGCGCTGATGGGGCTGTCGCTGGACGCGGTGCGCGTGGTGACGGTGCCCGACAGCACGCCGAAGACGAAACCCAAGGCGTGCAACTACGGGATGTCGCTGCCCGATCTCAGGGGCGAGTACCTCACCATCTACGACGCCGAGGACATCCCGGACCCGCTGCAGCTGCGCAAGGCGGTCGCCGCCTTCCGGATCCTGCCCGGCAACATCGGCTGCCTGCAGGGTCGGCTGGGGTATTTCAACGAGACCCAGAACCTGCTGACCCGATGGTTCTCGCTGGAGTACGCGATCTGGTTCGGCCTGGTCCTGCCCGCGGTCCAGGCCGCGCAGTGCGTCGTGCCTCTGGGCGGGACCTCCGGCCACATGCCGGTGCGGGTGTGGCGCGAGGTCGGCGGCTGGGACGAGTTCAACGTGACCGAGGATGCCGACCTCGGCGTCCGGCTGGCACGGCACGGCTACCGCACCCAGATCCTCGACTCACTGACCCTGGAAGAAGCCAACTCCGATGTGGTGAACTGGCTGCGCCAGCGCTCCCGCTGGTACAAGGGCTACCTGCAGACGATGATCGTGCATCTGCGCCGCCCGGGCATGCTCCGCGACGAGATCGGCCTCAAGGCCGTACTGCGCCTGGTCAGCATGACCGGAGCGATACCGATCATCAACGCGGTCAACCTGATCTTCTGGCTCGGCATGATCGCCTGGATCACCGGCCGGTCCCCCGTCATCGGTGCGATGTTCCCGCCCGTGCCGTACTACATCTGTCTGACGCTGTTCGTCGTGGGCGCCCCGCTGGCGATCTTCGTGGGCCTGATCGTCACCAGTGCGGTGGACAAGCCGCACCTGTGGTGGGCGGCGCTGCTGACTCCGCTGTATTGGGCTTTGCAGTCCGTGGCTGCGGTCAAGGCGATATACCAACTCGCCTTTCGTCCCTTCTTCTGGGAGAAGACCGTCCACGGGCTCGGTGAGGCGACGGCCGATGCCGCATCGCCGATGACTGACAAGAGCGAGGTACGTTGAGAATCACTCGAATCGTGGTGATGCCGATGGTTGCCGCCGTGCTGGCGATGTCGGTATTGCCGTCGACACCTGTGGCGAACGCCAAGACACCCAACGACCCGGGGGCGACGCACGTCGGCTGGACGCAGCTCGGCCGAGCCGACCAGATCGAGCTGCGCGGCGCCGACGAGCCGGCCAACGTCGCGCTTCCGATCTCACCGGGCCAGGAGCTGAAATCGGTGACGGGCCAGCTGGGTTCGCTGGTGAACATCACCGAGGGGGCGGTGGAGGTCCTCGACTCGCGCGGAGTTGTGCTGGACACCATCCCCATCCCACGCGATGGCAGATCGGCTCCGTTCACCGTGGACACCTCCGCGGCCGAGCCCGTCGACGGCGACGTCGACCTCAGGTTCGCGCTGCGGGGCAAGGTCAGCTCGACGACCACCTGCGACCCGCCCCAGTCGGTGATGCTGAGCGAGCTCACCTCGGTCTACTCGGGCACCGCGTCGACCCCGACCACCGTGGCCGACTTCCTGCCCGGCTACCTCGACGGGATTGAGATCCGGGTGGGTCAGGATCCGACTCCCGACCAGCAGCAGGCGGCGTTGTCCCTGGTGGCGATGCTGACCCACAAGTACCGCCCGATCCCGGTCCGGATCAACGTCACCGGCGCCCAGACCAAGGCGGCAGTCCCCGGTGCCCGCCGGGTCATCGAGATCCGCACTGGCCCGAAACCCGGCGTGACACTCGAGAACGGCGGCACTGCGGACGCGCTGCTGGTCATCTCCGGGGAAGGTCCGGCACTGGCACGACAGGTCGAAGCCTTCGTCGACGGCCGGGTGGCGCTGGCCCAAACGGATTCGGCGACGGTGCTCGCGGCCGACACCGAGCTGCCCGGTACCACCGACACCTTGACGTTCGGGCAACTCGACGTGGCCGGCGAAGTCTCGGTACTGGGCACCACGACGCTGTATGCCGGCTTCGACACCGGCATGTTCGGCGTGGGCTCCATCCAGGGCGCACAGATCCACCTACTCGCCGACCACACCGTCGTCGAGGACGGTGAAGCGTCGGTCCTGATCCGGTCGGGCCCGACCGTGCTGGCCTCCCGCGCACTCGATTCGACCGGGAATCTGGACCTGTTCCTCGACATCCCGCCGGAGGCCATCACCACCAACGTGGGCCTCGCGCTGGAGCTGCGCTACATCCCCAACCAGGAGTGTCCACCGCTCGGCGACCGGATGACGTTCGCGCTCGATCCGGCGTCGACCGTCTCGGTCACCCCCGGCACCCGCAACCGGGGAGGATTCCCCGTTCTGCCGATGTCGTTCTCGCCCGACTTCGACGTCGCCCTCAGCCAGCCCGGATTCGTCCGGTACGCCGCGCAGGCCATCAACCTGATGGCCCAGCAGACGGCCGTTCCGATGCGCCCGCAGGTGGTGCCGCTGAACACCGCTGCCGATTCGTCCACCCCGCTGCTGGCCGTCACCACCGGCGACGACCTGCGCCGGCTGGGCTGGAACGCGCCGTTGCAGCCCGGTGAGAACGAGGCCGTCGCGGTGAACGGTCCACCCACCGCCGAGATCGATCTGAACAGTCAACTCGGTGTCGTACAGACGTTCTCGCACAACGACCGGGTCATCCTGGATGTCGACGTCGCCGGCGACGGCCGGTCGACCGAGCGCAGCTTCGACTACATCCGCGGACTCGAGAACCGGTGGGCGACGCTCACCGGCGACGTGGTCGCGACAGGACCGGCCGGCGAAACAGCCAATCTGACCGTGCGATCCGGTGGATTCCTGGCGCCTGTCCCCGACCCTGGGTCGGGGTGGCGCACCTGGATCTGGGTCAGCATCGGAACTGTCTGCGTAGCGGCACTTTTCGCCGCGCTGTTCGCCGCCTGGCAGTGGCGACGGACCCACCGCCGAGATGGCTGAGATCGCTGAACTGCCGACTGCGTCGGACAGCACCGAGACACTCACCGCGCCGGCCCGTCCACCCCGGTGGCACGCCGTGCTGTTGTTCACGACGTTGTCGGTGCTGTACTTCGCCGTCGGCGCGACACTGATCGTCCGCTACAACCTGCTCGACGGCGACGGCCCGAGCCGGGTCGCCCGCACCGGGTTCGCCCTGATGAGCCGGGACCCGCACCTGTCGGCGATCGGTTTCGTCTGGAATCCACTGCCCAGCCTCGCCCAGCTCCCGCTGCTTCCGCTGAGCCACTGGTGGCCGGAGCTGAAAACCTATGGGCTGGCCGGCTTGCTGCAGAGCGCGCCGTTCATGGCCGGCGCGGCGCTACTCATCCGGCAGATCGCCTTCGACCGCGGGATCCCGGCGCTCTGGCGGCGGGTCGCGGTCCTGTGTTTCGCCGTCAACCCGGTCATCATCGTCTACGGCGGGATGGGTCTGAGCGAAGCAGCGGAGGTGTTCTGCGTCCTCTGGTGCATCCGCTATCTGTTGCGCTGGCTGGACACCCAGCGCGTCGGTGATCTGGCCTGGGCTGGAATCGCCTTGGGGGTGGGCTATCTCGCACGTTACGAGATGATCCCGGCCGCGTGCGGTGCGGCCGCGCTGGTGGCCGCGATCACGTTCGCCCGCAGCCCACGGCGAACCCGGGCCAGTGCGGCGCTGCTCAACGGGGTCATCGTGGTCTTCCCGGTCGCGGTCGCGACGGCGGCCTGGGCGTTCACCGGATGGGTGGTCAACGGCGAGCTGTTGGCGATCGTGTCGTCGCAGTACGGCAATGCCAGTCAGGTCGCCACCGCGTTGACCCGCGAGACCGCCGCCGATGTCGGGGCCGGCGACTGGCTCATCGCCGCCACCAGACTGTTGGCGAACCAGCCCTTCACCGGACTCGCCGCTGCCCTGGCCGTCGCACTGGCGGCACTGCGGCGCCGGGCCGATTCGCTGGTGCCACTGGTGACGTTCGGGGCGATCCTGGCGTTCGCCATGTGGGGTGAGTACAGCGGGACCACCTTCGGCTGGTTCCGCTACTACCTTCCCGCGATTCCGATGGTCGTCGCCATCGCGCTGTGCTGCTGGAGTCCCGTTCCCGTCCGTTCGGTCTCCGCCACGCTCGAGGGGGTGGCCCCCCGGCTGGGCGCCGCGTTGTTGAGTGTCTCCGTCGTGGTCGGCATCCCGGTCACCGTCAAATCCATGCTGGACGCCGACATCGGGAACCACCAGCTGCAGTTCGGCCTCAACTCGCTTATCCATCCGGACCGCTACCCCGCTGACGAACAGTGGTATCGCCGCGTCGGCGTCGGCGACCGTCTGGTGGCCGAATACCTGGACCGCAAGAACCTGCCCGAGGGGTCGGTGCTGATGGACACGTTCATGAACTGGGGTGTGTGGCTGGCCTCGGACGATGTCAAACAGTTCCTGATCGACACCGATTTCGACTACACCGCTGCACTGAACCGCCCGTGGGACTTCGGGGTCTCCTACTTCCTGGTCACCAATCCACGGTTCAACGCCGCCGAGGACTCCATCGCCGAGCGCTATCCGACGCTGTGGGAGGACGGCGCCGGGATCGGCACCCTGGTCTACTCGGCTGCCGGGGTGTACGGGGAGGAGAACTGGCGGCTGTACCGCATCACCGAGCCCGAGGAACTACAGACCACCAGCCGGTGAAGCACCCACCGGCAGTTGCACGCTGACCAGCAGGCCGCGGTGGTCGGCGCCGGGCACCACCACGGTCTGCGCCGAGGTCGCGGCGCAGTGCCGGACCAGGATGTGGTCGATGCCGAGCAACGGTGGCCAGTGCCCGCTGCCGGGGTAGGTGCGGGCCAGCCCCGCACCGGCCTGGGCTGCCGCGTCGGCGTAGCCCTCGGCGGTGAGACGCCGAAACGGAGCCATGTCGGCGGTGGCGTTGAAGTCGCCGGCGACGATCACCGCGCCGGCGCCCGCCGCGCGGCCGACCTCGCGCAGGGTTTCGGGGAACAACGCGATGTCGTGGCGCCACGCTCCGATCGGCTGCGGCCAGGGCGCTGCCAGATGCACCGACAGCACGGTGGGGTCGACGGCAACCCCGGGGATGCGCAGTCGGGCGCCGAGCATCGGCAGCGAGTACCCGTCGATCCGGCCCGAGTTCACGATCGGGTGCCGACTCCACAGCCCGATGCCCGAGGCCATCGGCGCGGGCAGTACGACGCGGAAGGGAAACTCCGCCTCCATGCCGGCCGCGGAGATTCCGTCGGCGGCGCTGCGGGTCATCTCCTGCACGGCGACCACGTCCGCGCTGTCTCGGGCCAGCGCCACCAGCGCCGACGGATCGGCCTGCCCCATACCGAGATTGGCGGTCAGCACACGGACCTGCACGGCCTGCGCCCCCGCCGCCGACGGCTCCAGGAAGCGGGGCAGATACACCCAGACCGATGCGGCGGTCACCGCCACCGCGACCAGCGTGAGCAGACCCCGCCGGCCGAGCACCAGCAGCAGCACGGCCACTGGGGCCGCGCCGACGAGGTAGGGCCCGGCCGCGGCCAGGATCAGACCGGGGTGTTCGGTGACCGGCAGGTAGCGCGCAGCGAAGCCCGCCACGGCGACCGCCAGCGCCAGCAGGCCGAGCAGGGTCGCGAGAAAGCGGATCATCCCGCGTTGTGCAGTGGATCAGGCCAGGCGTCGCAGCCTGGGTTCGAGATCGCGTTTGAACAGTTCCAGGAAACGCATCTGGTCGTGCCCGGGGGCGTGGAAGACCAGGTGGTTGAGCCCCCAGCCGACGTAGTCGGACACCTTTTCGACGGCCTCGTCGGGGTCGGAGGCCACGATCCAGCGTTTGGCGACCTGCTCGATGGGCAGCGCGTCGGCGGCCTTCTCCATCTCCATCGGGTCGTCGATGCTGTGTTTCTGTTCGGCCGACAGCGACAGCGGCGCCCAGAACCGGGTGTTCTCCAGCGCCAGCTCGGGATCGGTGTCGTAGGAGATCTTGATCTCGATCATCCGGTCTATCGCGCCCGCATCGCGCTCGGCTTTGGCGGCGCCCTCCTCGACCGCGGGGATGAGCTTGTCCTTGTAGAGCTCTTCACCCTTACCCGAGGTGCAGATGAACCCGTCACCGGCGCGCCCGGCGTAGCGGGCCACCATCGGTCCGCCGGCGGCGATGTACACCGGCACCCCGCCGTCGGGGACGTCGTAGATCGACGCGCCCTTGAGCTTGTAGTACTCGCCGTCGAAATCGACGCGGTCGCCGAGCCACAGCTCTCGCATCAGCCGCACCGACTCGCGCAGCCGGGCGAAGCGCTCCTTGAACTCGGGCCACTCACCCTCATACCCGGTGGCGATCTCGTTGAGCGCCTCGCCGGTTCCCACCCCGAGGAAGATCCGGCCCGGATACAGGCACGCCATCGTGGCGAACGCCTGGGCGATGACCGCCGGGTTGTAGCGGAACGTCGGGGTCAGCACCGAGGTACCCAGGCTCAGGTTCGTGGTGCGCTCACCGACGGCGGTCATCCAGGCCAGCGAGAACGGTGCGTGCCCGCCCTCATGGCGCCAGGGCTGGAAATGGTCGCTCACCGTCGCGGTGTCCATCCCGTGGGCTTCGGCCGCGACGGCCAGCTCGACGAGTTCGCGGGGCGCGAACTGCTCCGCCGACGCCTTGTAGCCCAGTTTCAGTTCAGCCATGGTTTCTTTCTACACTCGCCGGATGGCACCGGTTCTCACGGCCATCACCGATCGCGTCCAGTTCGTGCAGACCGAGTTGGTCAACTGGACGCTGGTCGCCGGCGACGACAGCGACGGCGGCGGCGTCATCCTCATCGATGCCGGCTATCCCGGCAGCCGCGCCGACGTGCTCGACTCCCTGGGCCGGCTGGGCTTCGGGGTGGCCGACGTTCGCGCGATCCTGCTCACCCACGCCCACATCGACCACTTCGGCACCGCGATCTGGTTCGCCGAAACCCACGGCACGCCGGTGTACTGCCACGCCGACGAAGTGGGGCACTCCAAGCGCGAGTACCTCGAACAGGCGTCGCCGATCGCGGTCGCCGCGCACGCATGGCAGCCGAAGTGGCTGAAATGGTCGGTGTCGATCATGCGCATGGGCGCGCTGACCCATGCCGGAATCGCCTCCACCCGGGCACTGACCGAGGAACTGGCAGCCGGGTTGCCCGGCGCGCCGATCGCGATTCCGACCCCGGGGCATACCGGCGGACACTGCTCCTACCTGGTGGACGGGGTGCTGGTCAGCGGGGACGCGCTGATCACCGGGCATCCGGTGGCCGGCCGACGCGGGCCGCAGCTGCTGCCGTCGGTGTTCAACCACGACGAGGCCGCCTGCCGGCGCAGTCTGGCCGCGCTGGGCATGCTCGACGCCGAGGTTCTGTTGCCCGGGCACGGGCCGGTGTGGCGGGGATCGATGCGCGATGCCGCGGAACGGGCGGCCGCGCGGTGAACCACGCCGGGCGGTGAATCAGTCCGGCACCAGCGTGTCGTAGCCCAGCAGGAACAGCGCGGTCAGACACAACCCGCAAGCGATGACGATGGCCGGCATCAGGATCATCGTGTCGAGTTCGTCGTCGTCGAGGACATCGCCCTCGAAGCGGCCGAACAGGACCCGCGCAATTCCGGTCCGGCGGAACAGGTGCACCAGGCCGCGGACCCAGGCGGTGTCGCGGCGTCGCCCGATGAACACCCGCGACAGGCCACCGAAGACGAACAGCAGTGCGGCAGCGGCCAGCATCAACCATCCCACGGCCGCCTGCGACACGTGCGCCAGCCTATCGGCCGGGAGGGTCACCGAGGGGCAGGCCGACGTCCTTGACGAAGGCGATCGGATACACCTCGTTCTCGGCGGGCAGCGGCTCGGCGAGGCGGTGGTAGCCCATCGATTCGTAGAGCGCCTCGGCCTCGGGTTGCCGGTCGCCGGTGGTCAGGTAGATCCGGGTGTAGCCGCGCGCGGCGATCTCGGCTTCCAGGTGGCCGACCAGCGCCTGGCCGTGGCCGCGGCGCCGGTGGCGGTGGTCGGTCCAGATTCGCTTGAGCTCGGCGGTGGTCTCGTCGAACCGGCGGAACGCACCGCCGGTCACCGGCAGTCCGTCGAGCAACCCGACGAACAGACCACCGTCGGGTGCCTCGAACTCCGCGGCGGGGTAGGACCGCAGCCAGGCGTGCACCCGGTCGCGCTTACCCCCGTAGCGCTCGGCGTACTCGACGGCGAGCTCGTCGATCAGCGGCGCGGCCAGCGGGTCCTCCTGGCCGACCGCGACGAATCGCAGCTCGCCCACAACGGGTTCGGATGTCACCCCACCATTTAACGACCACCCCTTGTCCGAAAACTTGACAGGTGTAAAGTTCGGCCGCATGGACAACATCCGCGGCAAGACGATCGCCATCACCGGGGCGGCCCGAGGCATCGGGTACGCCACCGCCCAAGCCCTGCTCACCCGGGGTGCACGCGTGGTGATCGGCGACCGCGACGTGGCGCTGCAGGAATCCTCGGTGGCCAAGCTGACCAACCTCGGACCGGTGTCGGGATACCCGCTCGACGTCACCGACCGGGAATCGTTCGCGACGTTCCTGGACAAGGCCCGCACCGACGGGGGCGGCCACATCGACGTACTGATCAACAACGCCGGCGTGATGCCGATCGGGCCGTTCCTGGAGCAGTCCGAACAGTCGATCCGCTCGTCGATCGAGGTGAACCTCTACGGGGTGCTCGCCGGCTGTCAGCTGGCACTGCCCGACATGGTGGCCCGTGGACGCGGCCACATCATCAACATCGCGTCACTGTCCGGGCTGATCCCGGTGCCCGGCCAGGTCGCCTATGTCGGTGCCAAGTTCGGGGTGGTGGGGCTCTCGGCGGCGCTGGCCGACGAGATGGCCCCGCACGGGGTGCACGTCTCGGTGGTGATGCCGCCGTTCACCAACACCGAGCTGATCTCGGGCACCCGGGAAACCCCCGGCACCAAGCCGGTGCAACCCGACGACATCGCCGCGGCGGTCGTCAAGACACTCGACAAACCCAAAACCCACGTCGCGGTGCCCCCGTTCCTGCGTTTCACCGCCCAGGCCGCCCAGATGCTGGGCCCACGGGCACGGCGCTGGATGAACCGCAAGCTGGGGCTCGACACCGTGTTCCTGGAGTTCGACGCCGGCACCCGGCAGAGCTACGAGCAGCGCGCCCAGGACGCGCTCGGCGTGCTCGACGGCGGGAAGTAGCGCACTCAGGCCTCGAAGACCGGCGGCTGGTCGCCGACCCGATAGCCCTCGATGACGTCGAGATACTCGAACAGCTCGTCGAGGCCGAACTGATAGTCGTCGGCCGTCCCGACGAACACCACATGGGCGATCTCGCCGCCCTCCTCCTCGATCAGCGCGATCACCGTCGCGGCGACGCCCGCGTCCGGGTCGTCGAGCTCGGTGTAGGACGGCGGCCACAGCCAGGTGACGCCGATCTCGTCGTCCGGGTCGTCGGGATTGAACTGCCAGCCCCGCTCGGTCAGCCTGGCGTCGAAATCCTCCAGGTCCGAGACGATCTCGGCCACCCGGTCCTGCACGTCGTCGGCCAGCCAGTTCCGGTCGCGGGTGGCGCGCCGCTTCTTGCGGCGCGCCTTCTTCTGATCCGACCGGCGAGACACCTAGCCCAGCGCCCGGTCCAGATCCGAGAGCAGGTCCTCGGTGCCCTCCAGGCCGACCGAGATCCGCACCACGCCATCGCCCAGCCCGATCGCCGCGCGCCCCTCCGGGCCCATCGCCCGGTGGGTGGTGGTGGCCGGATGCGTGATCAGCGTCTTGGCATCGCCGAGGTTGTTGGAGATGTCGATGACCTGCAGTTTGTCCAGCACCTCGAAGGCGCGGTCCTTGCCGGCGCCCGCGGGCGCGTCCAGCTCGAACGTCACGACGGTGCCGCCGCCGGTCATCTGCCGCTTGGCCAGGTCGTATTGCGGATGCGACTCCAGGAACGGGTAGCGGGCCCACCGCACGGCGGGGTGGGCTTCGAGGAACTCGGCGATCCGGTGCGCCGACGAGTTCTGGTACCCCACCCGCAGCGACAGCGTCTCCAGCCCCTTGAGCAACGTCCACGCGTTGAACGGGCTCAACGCGGGACCGGTGTGGCGCATCAGCTTCTGCACCGGCTCGTCGATGTACTCCCTGCCGCCCAGGATCGCCCCGCCCAGCACCCGGCCCTGGCCGTCGATGTGCTTGGTCCCGGAATAGACCACCACGTCGACTCCCAGCGGGAAACCCTGCTGCAGAATCGGTGTGGCGAAGACGTTGTCGAGCACCACCTTCGCACCGGCGGCATGGGCCATGTCGCACACCGCGGCGATGTCGACCAGCGACTGCATCGGGTTCGACGGCGTCTCGAAAAACACTGCTCGGGTGGGCCTGGAGGTGTCGGCGAGTGCCTCCTCCCACTGCGCGAGGTCCTCGCCGTCGACGAACACCGTCTCCACGCCCCAGCGCGGCAGGATCTCGTTGCACACCACGAAGCAGGACCCGAACAGGCTGCGCGCGGCGACCAGCCGGTCCCCGGCGCCCAGCAATGCACCCAACGCGGTGAACACCGCCGACATCCCCGACGCCGTCGCGAAGCAGGCGGGAGCACCCTCGATCAGGCGCAACCGCTCCTCGAACATGGAGACGGTCGGATTGCCGTAGCGGGAGTAGACGTAGCGGTCGATCTCGCCGGTGAACGCCTTCTCGGCGTCGGCAGCCGTTTCATAGACATAGCCCGAGGTCAGGTACATCGCCTCGGCGGTCTCCTCGAAACCCGAGCGCAACAGCCCGCCGCGGACCCCGATGGTGGCCTGACTGACCCCGTCGGGAAGCGGCGCGGGAATCCGCACCGACGGGGTGTCCTGGCTCATGACTGCGTCCAGGGCAGACCGTCGGCCTTCCATCCGGTGCCGCCGCGGTGCCTGCTCTCGTCGAGGTTGCCCTCGAAGCCGACCAGGATGTTGTACGACGGGCCGATACCGGCCGCGGTGGCGGCCTCGGCCGCCCCGACCGAGCGGTTGCCGGACCGGCACAGGAACACCACCGGACGGTCACCCGAGTCCAGCCCAGCGGCCTTGAGATCGTCGACGAAGCCCTCGTTGCGGGTCCCGTCGGTGCGGCTCCACTCGATGCAGATCGGTTCACGCTGCAGCGACGACAGGTCGGGAACCCCCACGAAACGCCACTCGGCGGAGGTTCGCACGTCGACCAGGGCGGCATCGCTGTTCTCGCTCAGCAGCTTCCAAGCCTCGTGCGGCGTGATGTCTCCGGCATAGCTCACGGTCGTGAGTCTCCCACAGCTAGCTGGGGCCGGTCGAACAGACCTTCCAGACACCCTCGCGGCGAACGAGGTCCACCCGCGCGGTCTCCTTGGTGTCCTCGTCCTTGTCGAAGAAGTAGGTGACCTCGGCGGTGGCGCGGTCCCCGTCGACCGTCACCCCGGCCACCCGCTCGACGATCCGCTGCCCACGGCTGTCCACCGAATCCCGCTGCCGGTCAAGAATTTCGGATTCCCGACCATAGAGTTCCGAGCAGGTGTGGACGAGGAACTCGGCGTAGTCCTCCTCCTGCAGGGCGGCGTTCTGCGCCGACACCGCGCGGGCGATCTGCTGGTCGTCGCTCAGCTCGTCGGAGGAGAACACGCTGAACAGCCACACCGTGATCACCACCGCGACGATGATGGCCAGCGCCCCCAGGAAGGGGCCGATGCTGGAGCCGGTCGACGACTCGTCGGGCTGGTTCACCGCGGCCTGCGCAGTGCAGACGCAACCCGGCGGGCCCGGTCGCGGGCCACGATCGGGTCGGGTGCGGTGGCCAGCGACAGCGCGGACAGCCGGTCCCCCTCGGCGCCGTCGGTGAACAGGCGCACGTCGCTTTCGGCGACGGCCAGCGCATCGGCGAGCACGGGCCGAAGCCCCGCCGCCGCACCGGCGGCGTCGCCTTCCTCGGCGTCCCGGTAGTCGACCTGCACCGCGCCCGGCGAGACCATGATCGTGTCGACCGGGAACCCGAGGATGGCGCGCGCGTGCAACTCGAACTGGGAGAGCCGCTGGGAGCGCAGCGTCACCAGGCCACTGTCACAGGGCCGCGGGCGGATGTCGTCGAAGTACACCTCGTCGCCGCCGACGAGCAGTTCGACCGCGAACAGGCCGCGCCCGCCCAGCGAGTTGACGATGCGGGCCGCGATCGACTTGGCGGCGTCCAGCGCTGCCGGCGAGAGTTGCTGCGGTTGCCAGGATTCCAGTGCGCCGTCGGCGACCCGATGATGACCGATCGGTTCGCAGAACGACACGGTGGGCCCGGTCAGACCGGTGGTCCGCACCGTCAGCAGGGTGATCGCGACGTCGACCTCCACCACCGTTTCGGCCATCACGCGTTTCATGCTCAGCGGGCCGCCGGCCACCGCCCGCTGCCAGGCCGGCTCGACGTCCTCGGGTCGCAGCAGCACCGACTCGCACTCGCCGGGCGCCGCGGCGACCGGCTTGACCAGCAATGGAAAACCGGCATGGCGGCAGACAGCGGTGAGCTCCTCGGCGGAGCCGGCGAACCAGAACGGTGCGGTGGGCAGGCCCAGTTCGTCGGCGGCGAGCCGGCGCAGCCCCTCCCCGTCGAGCGCCAGCCGGGCACTGCGCGGGGTGGGGAACACCTCCACGTCGCCCCGCTCGGCGAGGCCGATCAGGTCGTCGGTGGCCACCGACGCGGTGTCGGCGACGACGAGAGCGGGTCCGGTCTCATCGATGAGCGCGGCCAGGGCCGCCGAGTCGGAGTACGCATCCACACTCATCACGTCGGCCCCCAGATGGGTGAACGCCGACGCGAGCTCACGGGTCAGCTCTCCGGCACCCAGCAGCATCACCAACATCGCATCGTCCGTCCTGTCCCTCATCGCCACTCCCAGCCTGCCAGACCCTCGGCCGCTCTCAGTCAAGGGCGATCGGCGCGTCCAGGTCGCCGCGGAAGGCGCGCATCGCGGCGACGAGCGCGAGGAACACCCGATGCGCCGCGGCGAGATCCTCGTCGGGCAGGTCGGCCAGCGCCGAACGGGTGTGCTCCGCCAACGGGGTGAAGAAATCCCGGGCGACCTCCCTGCCGTGCTCGGCAACCCGCAGCTTGACCTTCCGGCGGTCCGCCGGGTCGGTGTCACGTACCAGGTGATCCGAGACGATCATGCGTTCCACCAGGTAGGTGATCGCCGCGCCGGAGGTGCCCATCCGGTTGCGCAACTCTCCGGCGGTCAGCGCGTCGCCGCCGGTCTCGGCCACCAGCACGTGCAGCAGCGCCCGGAAATCGTTGGCGGTCAGCGAGTGCCGGCCGGCGAAGTGGTGGCCGATCTGGTCGGACTCGGCGGTCAGCGCACGCACGTCGTCGGCGATCTGCGCCTCCAACGCGGAACGATCGGCATCGGGCACGGCACCACCCTAACCGGAAACTTCAATTGATTAATGATTAACTATCTGAAATATTGGCGGTCATGAGCCGCCGATTCTCCTGGCTGACAGCACTGCTCATCCTCGTCGCCTCGGGAGCGGCGATGGGGCTGCTGGGCGGCGGCGACTCCGGCGAGGCCCCGATCGCGGTGCCGGCCGGCGCCGAATCGGCC
>NZ_JBSWXU010000068.1:0-27361 GCF_056160785.1 Mycobacterium sp. ABE4_509
GCCGACGCCCGTCCGGTCCGTCGCCGTACGCGTCGACAGCCACCGCGCGGGCCACCACCGCGCGGCGGGCCAGCGCAGCGTCCAGCGCCTGCCACGACAGGTCGTAGCGCACGTGCAACCGGTCCAGCCGGTTGGCGGTCTGATACGCCCAGCCGGCCACCGCCAGCAGCACCATCACCGCCGCGGCGACGACGACCGCGGTCACCCACGGGATCACAGGTACGCCCCGCCTGCCACCCGCACCTTCGACCCGGCGCCGGCGACCGTGTCGTAGACCCGCATGATCTGCGCCGCCACCACCGACCAGTCGTAGCGCTGCACCGACGCCGACGCGCGCTCGATGTAGCCCGAGCGGGCGGCGTCGTCGGCGAGCACCTCGATCAGGCCCTCGGCCAGGGCCGCCGAGTCGTCGACGGCGACCAGCCGGCCGCACCGGCCGTCCTCGAGGACACGGCGGAACGCATCCAGATCGCTGGCCACCACCGCGGCACCGGCGGCCATCGCCTCGACGAGCACGATGCCGAAGCTCTCCCCACCGGTGTTCGGCGCGCAGTACACATCGGCGCTGCGCATCGCCGACGCCTTCTCCGCGTCGTCGACCTGGCCGAGGAACCGTAGGTGCGACGCCAGCGGCCCGGCCTGTTCACGCAGCTCACGCTCGTCACCACGGCCCACGATCAGCAGCTCGAGGTCACCGAAGCGCTCCACCAGCGCCGGCAGCGCACCCAGCAGCACACTCATCCCCTTGCGCGGTTCGTCGTAGCGGCCCAGAAACAGCACCGTCCTGCCCCGGCGCGGATATCCGGCCAGTGCAGACGCCGACGCGAACGAGGCCACATCGACCCCGTTCGGGATCTCGACGGCGTCGCTGCCCAGAGCCTCCATCTGCCAGCGCCGGGCCAGGTCCGAGACCGCGATCCGGCCGATGATCTTCTCGTGCATCGGGCGCAGGATCGGCTCGAACACCGACAGGGTCAGCGATTTCGTCGTCGAGGTGTGAAACGTCGCCACGATGGGCCCCTCGGCGATGTTCAGGGCCAGCATCGACAGACTCGGCGCGTTCGGCTCATGCAGGTGCAGCACGTCGAAGTCACCCTGGCTCAGCCATTTCTTGACCCGGCGGTGGGTGGCCGGCCCGAACCGCAGCCGCGCGACCGACCCGTTGTAGGGAATCGGCACGGCGCGCCCGCCGGACACCACGTAGTCGGGCAGCACGACCCGGGCGTCCGGTGACGCGGGCGCGAGCACGCTGACCTGGTGACCGAGATCGTCCATGACGGCGGCCAGCTGCAGCACGTGCGACTGCACCCCACCGGGGACGTCGAACGAGTACGGGCAGACCATGCCGATCCGCATCAGGATGCCCGCTTCTTCGTGCAAGCGCTCATGGGGCCGGCCTCACGCAGTCTCCGGATCACCGTGCTCCAGCCCGCCCACGAGACGGGCCCGGCGCTCGTCGGACAGGTCGGACAGCCACTGCGGCTGCATCATGTGCCAGTCGGCCGGATGGGCGGCAATGTTGGCCGCGAACCGGTCGGCAAGGGCCTGGGTGATGACGGTGACGTCGCCCGAGGAGACGTCCAGTTCCGGGTAGACCTGCATGCCCCAGCCGTCCCCGTCGAACCAGCAGTGCACCGGGAACAGTGCCGCGCCGGTGGCCAGCGCCAGCCGGGCCGGACCGCCCGGCAGCCGGGACGGCTCGCCGAAGAAGTCCACCTGCACGCCGGTGCGGGTCATGTCCCGGTCGGCCATCAGGCAGACCACGCCGTTGTCGAGCAGCCGGTCGCGCAGCACCTCGAAGGGCGGCCGCGGCCCGCCGGACAGCGGAACCACCTCGAATCCCAGGCGCTCGCGGTAGGCCAGGAACCGGTTGTACAGCGATTCGGGCTTGAGCCGCTCCGCCACGGTGGTCAGCGAACCGTGGTTCTGCACCAGCCACACCCCGGCCATGTCCCAGTTGCCGCTGTGCGGCAGCGCCAGCACCGCACCCCGGCCCTGCTCGAGCGCAGCCCAGAGCATCTCGACTCCGGTGACGTTGAGCCGTTCGCCGATCTCGGCGTGATCCATCGACGGCAACCGGAACGCCTCCCGCCAATACCGTGCATAGGAGGCCAGCGAAGCACGCATCAGGTCGTCGGGCACCTCGGCGGCGGAAGTGCCGATCACCCGGGCGAGGTTCCTGCGCAGCTGCTCGGGCCCGCCGTGGCGGGCCGCATACTGCGCGCCGGCCCCGAACGCGGTGCGGGCCACCACCTCCGGAGCGGCGCGCACCAACCGCCAACCGGCCGCGTATCCCCAGTCGCCGAGCTGGGCGCGTACCAGCGCCGGCACGGACAGCAGACCGCCGCGCCCGTCGCCGGAGCCCCCCGCTGGCTGCGTCATTGGTCGGTGGTCTCGGGTTTCCCGGCGCCGTCTGCGGGCAGCCGGTCCACCGCCGTCGGCGAGGTCCGCACCCGGTGCAACCGCTGGCCCACGGTGATCACGCTGGTCACCGCCAGCACCCACATCGCCACGTCGAGCAGCCACCACGGGAAGACGGGCAGACCCGACAGACCCGCACCGAGCAGCACGATCACCAGGCGTTCGGGACGTTCGATCAGACCGCCGTCGGCGGAGAGCCCGCTGGCCTCCGCGCGCGCCTTGATATACGAGATGACCTGCGAAGACACCAGGCAGATCATGGTTGCGACGACGAGCTCGGCGCTCTGTACCCCGAACGCGGCCCACCACAAAAGGCCGCAGAACACGGCGCCGTCGCTGATCCGGTCGCAGGTCGCGTCGAGCACCGCGCCGAAGCGGGTGCCGCCGCCGCGCTCCCGGGCCATCGCGCCGTCGAGCATGTCGGCGAGCACGAAGACGAAGACGACGAACGCACCCCACCACAGCTGGCCGATCGGGAACAGCGTCAGCGCGCCCAGCACCGTGCCCGCGGTTCCGAGGATGGTCACGCTGTCGGGGGTGAGCCCCAGCCACAGCGCCCCCTTGGCGACCGGCCGCGACAACTTCGTGTACGCGGCCCGGGTCATCAGGTAGAAATCGCTCACGGCTGTTTGTCCCACTCGGTGGCCAACAGCGTGCGGGTGTCCCGCAGCAGCTGCGGAATCACCTTCGAGTCCCCGATGACGGTGATGAAATTGGCGTCCCCGCCCCAGCGTGGGACGACGTGCATGTGCAGGTGCTCGGACAGCGACCCGCCGGCCGAGGTGCCCAGGTTCAGGCCCACGTTGAACCCGTGGGGCCGGGACACCGCCTTCATCACCCGGATGGCCTTCTGGGTGAAGGCCATCAGCTCGCAGCTCTCGGCGTCGGTGAGGTTCTCCAGCTCGGCGACCCGCCGGTAGGGCACCACCATCAGGTGCCCGGGGTTGTACGGATAGAGGTTGAGCACCGCGTACACCAGCTCCCCGCGCGCCACCACCAGGCCGTCCTCGTCGGACATGTTCGGGATGTCGGTGAACGGTTCCGACGAGGCCGCCGAACCCGCCTTCACGGCGTCGGCGATGTAGGTCATCCGGTGTGGCGTCCAGAGCCGCTGCAGGTGGTCCGGTTCGCCGACGCCGCGGTCTACGATCCTGTCCTCCGGATCCACGTCACCCCTTGTCTGCCTGGACGTCGACACCGACGAGTTCGGCGGTCGGAGCGGCGTTCTCGCGCCGCCGCACCCAGTCCACGATCGCGTCGACGGCCGCGTCGACCGGCACACCGTTGATCTGCGTGCGGTCCCCGAACCGGAAGGACACCGCTGACGCCTCGACGTCACGGTCCCCGGCCAGCACCATGAACGGCACCTTCTGGTTGGTGTGGTTGACGATCTTCTTGGCCATCCGGTCGTCGCTGGTGTCCACCTCGGCGCGGATGCCGCGGGTCTTCAGCCTGGTGATCAGACCGTTCAGATAGGGGACGTGGCCCTCGGCCACCGGGATGCCGACCACCTGCACCGGCGCCAGCCAGGCCGGGAACGCGCCGGCGTAGTGCTCGAGCAGCACACCGAAGAACCGCTCGATCGACCCGAACAGCGCCCGGTGGATCAGCACCGGGCGTTTGCGGCTGCCGTCGGGCGCGGTGTACTCGAGCTCGAACCGGTCCGGCATGGTGAAGTCGAGCTGGATGGTCGACATCTGCCAGCTGCGGCCCAGCGCGTCGCGCACCTGGACCGAGATCTTGGGCCCGTAGAACGCCGCCCCGCCGGGATCGGGCACGAGCTCCAGTCCGGAGGCCTCACCGACCTCGCGCAGCGTCGCGGTGGCCTCCTCCCAGACCTCGTCGGAGCCGACGAACTTGTCCGGGTCCTTGGTGGATAGCTCGAGGAAGAAATCGGTCAGACCGTAGTCGGCGAGCAGATCGAGCACGAACTGCAGCAGCGAGGCCAGTTCGTCGCGCATCTGCTCACGGGTGGTGTAGATGTGCGCGTCGTCCTGGGTGAAACCCCGCGCCCGGGTCAGGCCGTGCACCACGCCGGACTTCTCGTAGCGGTACACGGTGCCGAACTCGAAGAGCCGCAACGGAAGCTCGCGGTAGGACCGCCCCCGGGACCGGTAGATCAGGTGGTGCATGGGGCAGTTCATCGGCTTGAGGTAGTAGTCCTGGCCGGGCTTGCGCACCGCTCCGTCGTCGTCGTACTCCGCATCGATGTGCATGGGCGGGTACATGCCCTCGGCGTACCACTCCAGATGGCCGGACTGGATGAACAGATGTTCCTTGGTCAGGTGCGGGGTGTTGACGAACTCGTAGCCCGCCTCGATGTGCTTCTGCCGTGAGTAGTCCTCGAGTTCCCGGCGCACGACCCCGCCCTTGGGGTGGAACACCGGCAGACCCGATCCCAGCTCGTCGGGGAAGCTGAACAGGTCGAGCTCGGCGCCGAGCTTGCGGTGATCGCGGCGCTGGGCCTCCTCGATCAGCTCGAGGTACCGGTCGAGCGCCTCCTGGCTCTCCCAGGCGGTGCCGTAGATGCGCTGCAGGCTGGCGTTGTTCTGATCGCCGCGCCAGTACGCCGCCGAACTGCGGGTCAGCTTGAACGCCGGGATGTAGCGCGTGGTCGGGATGTGCGGGCCGCGGCAGAGGTCACCCCACTGGCGTTCGCGGGTGCGCGGGTTGAGGTTGTCGTAGGCGGTCAGTTCGTCGCCGCCGACCTCCATGACATCCGGATCGCCGGACTTGTCGTCGACGAGCTCGAGTTTGTAGGGCTCGCCGGCCAGCTCCTCGCGCGCCTGGTCCTTGGACTCGAAGACGCGCCGCGAGAACAGCTGCCCTTCCTTGATGATCTGGCGCATCCGCTTCTCGAGGGCCTCGAGATCCTCGGGGGTGAACGGTTCGGCGACGTCGAAGTCGTAGTAGAAGCCGTCGGTGATCGGCGGTCCGATGCCCAGCTTGGCGTCCGGGAACATCGCCTGCACCGCCTGGGCGAGCACATGGGCCGCGGAGTGGCGGATGACGCTGCGGCCGTCCTCGGTGTCGGCGGCCACCGGGGTGACCTCGACATCGACCTCGGGTGCCCAGGACAGGTCGCGCAGCCCGCCCTCGGCGTCGCGCACCACGACGACGGCGTCTGGAGTCCCCCGGCCCGGCAGGCCGGCCTCTCGCACCGCCTGCCCCGCGGTGGTCCCGGCGGCCACCCGGATCGGGGCTGCCAGGACGGGGCTGACGGGGGCGCTCATTGCGGGGTCTCCAAACTCTCGGGGGGTGCCATCGGCGGCGGTCGGGTTTCGACCGCGACCATGCTATCGGGGTCGGGTGTCAGGACCCGATACCAATAGGACTATCCAGCCACGTGGGCTCATAGCCGATCACCCCGCCGGCGAAGGCCAGCACACCGAGCAGCCACAACGTGCCGAGCACGACCGCCGCCGTGAACAGCACACCGAGCACCTGCACCCACAGCCCCTGCTGCTTGAACCATGCCATCACCGCGTCGTAGCGCTTGCGGGTGTAGACCAGCAGGCGCTGCGCCCAGGCGAATTCGGTGGCCAGGATCGCCAGGCCGACGAACACGATCGCCCACCCCGGCCCCGGATACGGGATGGCGACGATTCCCACCGCCAGCACCACCAGCCCGACCACCCCGACCACGATGCGATAGCCGGCATCGACGGCGGGCCGGCCGCGCAGCCCGTCGCGCCAGCGCGCCCACCGGCGGGTGAAACCGGCGCGTTGCCCGTCGCTCACGGCTGCCCCGGTTTGAGGGTCACGAACAGTGCGTGGGCTTCGGCCAGCACATCCGGGCCGTCCAGGATCCGGCCCGACACGGTGACCTTGCGGCCGACGATCTCGTCGATGCCGGCCTCGACGGCGACCTGCCGCCCCACCGGCACCACTTTGCGGTAGTCGACGTGCAGGAACGCGGTGCGCAGCGCGCGGCTGCGGCTGAGTTTGAACGCGGTGAAGCCAAGCAGCGAATCGAACATGTGCGCCACCGCACCGCCGTGCGCCGCACCGTTGCGGCCGAGGTGGTAGCGGCGGAAGTGGGCGAGCCCGGCGATGCGCCCGCCGTCAGTCACGTCCAGGTCCAGCGGAACCGACAGGATGTTGCCGCGGTTGGGTAGATCCATCCGGCGCCCTGACGGGGAACACCATTCGTCGGTGTCGTGCGGTTCGAGCAGTCGTGCGGCCCGCTCGATCAGGTCGGCGGCTTCGGTGACGACCTCATCGGGCGCGTCGGCGGCGCGGGCGTGGTCCTGCAGGGCGCGGACGGCCTCGATGAAGCGCCCGTAGTCCGGGCCGCCACGGTTGGTGGGCTCGGGAGGATTGAAACCGCCGCCCGGATGTGGTTCGCCGGGTGCCTGGATGCTCACCTGCTCACCGTATTCGGTGTCCGGGGCGCGGGCCTGTCCGGCTCGGCCCGCGCGTCGCATTCGTCGGCGGTGCGGTCATGGAGCCGTTGCCGGCCTTGGGGTGCGAAGCTGAACCGGTGAGGCTGTCCGACCTGGCCGGCAAGGCCCTTACCTACGCGGCGGTGGGCGCGACGTCCGGGCCGCTTCCCGACGGCTACCACCATCTGCGCAAATCCTCTGTGATCGGGTACGGGCGGGAACGCTTCGAACAGGCTTCGGCCCAGGGTATGCGGTGGGGCATGCTGCGTGGGGCCGGGCTGCGGGTGGACGCCACCTCGCAGGCCGCTCTGGTGGGATCCGACGTGCTGGTGCACCTGGGCCCGGTGCAGGCGCCGTGCCGGGTGGTCTATCTGATCGAGGAGCGGGACCGCCGCGGCTTCGCCTACGGCACCCTGCCCGGGCACCCCGAATCGGGCGAGGAGTTGTTCCTGGTTCGCCATGAACCCGCCACCGACGAGGTGTTCGCCGAAGTCGTCGCCTTCTCCCGGCACGCCACCTGGTGGAGCAGGCTGGGGTCGCCGGTCACGTCGCTGGCGCAGCGGCTGATCACCGACCGCTATCTGCGTGCGCTGTGATCCCCGGGCGGGCCCCGGCCTGCCCGTCACCTGCTCGACATGCCGCAAGCCCGGGTGAGTTTGCGCCGGCGGCGGTAATCTGGGACTCCTTGTTGACGATCGATGCAGCGGACGGTGACGGTGAACGATCTAACCGGCGTGGAGGCGGTGCACCTGCGGGTGGCCGAGTTGGTGCAGGGTTTGCACAACCGGCCAGACACCGATTCGGACACTGTGGTCGCCGAACTGGCCGAGCACGCCGCCGCGGAGATCCCGGGAGCCCAGTACGCCGGGATCACCCTGACCCGTAGCGCCAAACAGATCGACACCCCGGCGGCGACGCACTATTGGCCGGTTCTGCTGGACAAGATCCAGCAACGCCATCTCCAGGGTCCGTGTCTGACCGCGGCGTGGGACGAACGGACCGTGCACGTCCCCGACATGGAAACCGAGGATCGGTTCCCCGATTATCGGCGGGACGCGCTGGCCGAGACGCCCATCCGGTCGATCATGGCTTTTCAACTGTTCATCGCCGATGAGACCCTGGGCGCGCTCAACGTCTACTCCGAGCAGCCGCACTCCTTCGATGCGGATTCGCGCACGTTGGGGCTGATTTTCGCGGCGCATTCGTCGGTGGCCTGGAATTCGGCACGCCGCGACGCGCAGTTCCAGCGGGCGCTGTCCAGCCGCGACATCATCGGCCAGGCCAAGGGCATGATCATGGAGCGATATCGCGTCGACGCGGTCCAGGCGTTCGAAGTGCTGCGCAAGCTGTCACAGGACTCCAACGTCCCGCTGATCCGGGTCGCCACCGACCTGGTCGACGACGCCCGATCGGCCCAGGCCTGAACCAGCGGGCCGGGGCGCCGGCCCGGCAGCCGGTTATTCGGGCAGCGGGACGCGCCACACCAGCTGTGTTCCACCGTCCGGCGACGGCTGCACCGCGAACGATCCGCCGACGTCCTCGGCTCGGCGACGCAGGTTGGTCAGCCCGCTGCCGGTGATGTCGGGGCCGATTCCGCGTCCGTTGTCGGCGACTTCGATGGCCAGCTCGTCGTCGACGGTGACGGTCACGGTCAGCGTTGTCGCCTCGGCGTGCCGAACGGCGTTGCTGACCGCCTCCCGCACCACGGCTTCGGCGTGATCGGCCAGCGTGGCGTCGATGACCGACAACGGGCCGATGTACTGGGTCGAGACCCGCATCCCCGACCCCGGGAAAGCGGACACCGCGTCGTCGAGGCGCTGCCGCAGCCGGGTGATGCCGGCGGAGCCGCCGTGCAGGTCGAAGATCGTGGTACGGATGTCGCCGATGACGTCCTGCAGGTCGTCGATCGTGGTCGAAAGCCGCTGCTGCACCTCGTCGGAACGGGCCCGGGCGATCGTTCCCTGCAGGGACAGCCCCACCGCGAACAGGCGCTGGATCACGTGGTCGTGCAGATCACGGGCGATCCTGTCGCGGTCGGTGAGCACGGACAGTTCGCGCATCCGGCGCTCGGCGCTGGCCAACTGCCAGGCCAGCGCGGCCTGATCGGCGAACGCCGACATCATGTCCAGTTCTTCCATGCGGAACGGTTGTGCGCCAACGGCTCTTACCGCCACCAGCACGCCCGGCACCGAATCGGCGGTGCGCAGCGGAAGCACCAACGCCGGGCCGCCGACACACCCGGTGCCGATGTCGGACGCGGTGAACCTGCCCGCCGCGCGTTCGGCGAAGGCTTGGCCGATCACGGTGCCGTCCACCGCTATCGGGCCGCTGACACCGCTGCTTGCCTCCCCCGCGGTGGCGATGACCACCAGTTCGGCGACCTCGTCGGCGGCCTGATCCGGGTCGGCCGGCACGGCCACGAAGGTGGTGACGGCCCCGCTGAGCTTCTGGGTCTCCTCGGCCACCAGGCGGAACACGGTCGCGGGGTCGGCGCCGGAGAGCAGCTGGGTTCCGATGTCGCGGGTCGCCGCGATCCACGATTGGCGCGCCCGCGACTGTTCGTAGAGCCGGGCGTTGTCGATCGCGATGCCGGCGGCCGCGGCCAGCGCCTGAACCAGGACCTCGTCGTCCTCGCTGAACGGCTGACCGCTGTTCTTGTCGGTCAGGTACAGGTTTCCGAACACCTCGTCGCGGATCCGCACCGGGACCCCGAGGAAAGTGCGCATCGGCGGATGGTTGGGCGGGAAGCCCACCGAGGATGCGTGGTTCGAAATATTCTCCAGCCGAATCGGTTTGGGGTTGACCAACAGCGCGCCCAGCACCCCGCGTCCTTCGGGGAGGTGTCCGATCTCGGCGCGGGTGGCCTCGTCGATCCCCTCGTAGACGAATTCGACGAGTTCGTCGTCGTAGCCCCGCACGCCCAGCGCCCCGTAGCGGGCGTCGACCAGTTCGATCGCGGTGTGCACGATGGTGCGCAGCGTGTCGTCGAGTTCCAGCCCCGAGGTGACCACCAGCATCGCCTCGACCAGCCCGTCGAGGCGGTCGCGGCCGGCGATGATCTGTTCGACCCGGTCCTGCACCTCGCCGAGGAGTTCGTGCAGACGCAGTTGTGACAGGGTGTCACGAACCGGGCGCGCGCCGTCGTCATGACCGGGCTGACCTGTCTGCGCCACGACCTATGGTCTACCACCGCGGGCCACCGTTCGTCACGCCCTTGGGGACTATTGGCCCTGTTCGTCCAGGCACGGGGACAGGCAATCTGGCGGTGGATCGAACGGAGACCAGGATGACTGCGACACAGGTCCATACCGAGACGATCATCGAAGCTGTGCGGCTGGCCTGCCGGGCTCCGTCGCTGCACAACAGCCAGCCGTGGCGCTGGGTGCTGACCGAGCGCACCATCGAGTTGTATGCCGACCCGGAGCGGCTGGTCCGCGGCACCGACGGCACCGGACGCGAGGCGCTGATCAGCTGCGGCGCCGTACTGCACCACTTCCGGGTCGCGATGGGCGCCGCCGGCTGGGGCACCGCCGTGACCCGCTTTCCCGACCCCGCCGAGGGCCGGCACCTCGCGACCGTGCAGGTCACCACGGCGCAGCCGGTCACCGACGAACAGCGGCAATGTGCCGACGCCATCCTGGCCCGGCACACCGACCGGCTGCCGTTCGCCGCGCCGCCCGGGGCCGAGGCGCTGATGCGCACGCTGAGCGCGGTCGCCGAGTCGAGCACGGTGCGCCTGGACGTGCTCGGCGACGATGTTCACGGG
Organism: Mycobacterium sp. ABE4_509; assembly: GCF_056160785.1. Taxonomy (NCBI): domain Bacteria; kingdom Bacillati; phylum Actinomycetota; class Actinomycetes; order Mycobacteriales; family Mycobacteriaceae; genus Mycobacterium; species Mycobacterium sp. ABE4_509. The sequence goes on from NZ_JBSWXU010000068.1 coordinate 10,573, forward strand.
TTCGTCGCCCAGACCTCGCACCTCACCGAGGCGCTGCGCCGCTACGACGCCGAATACCATGCCGAACTCGTCTGGTGGACTGCTGATTTCGTGGCCGACGACGGCATCCCGAGAACCTCTCTGGTCTCGGCCGTCGAGAGTGACCGGGTCGCGACGGGCCGCAATTTTCCCGTCGTCGAACGCACCGACCGCCGCGCCGAGATCAGCGACGACCGCTCGACGCTGCTGGTGCTGTCCACGCTCGACGACTCCCCCGATACCGTGTTGCGTTGCGGTGAAGCCCTTTCGGCGGCGCTGCTCGCCGCCACCGCCGCCGGTCTGGCCACCTGCACGCTGACCCATGTCACCGAGATGCCCGAGGGCCGGGACACGATCGCCTCGCTCATCGGTGGCGACGTGCTGCCCCAGGCCCTCATCAGGGTCGGGCAGGCGCCGGCATTGGCGGCGCCCCCGCCGCCGACCCCGCGTCGTCCGATCCACCACGTGCTGCACGTAGAAAGGGGCCGATGATGATGGACAACAGCGGCGCCGCGAGCGTCGTCGTCGCCGTCGACGGGTCCGCCTCGGCGGTCGACGCCGCGCTCTGGGCGGTCGACGAAGCCGTGGACCGGGATGTTGCGCTGCGCTTGGTCTACGTCATCGAGCCACCGTCGGCCGGGCTGGCCGATTCCGAGGACCTCGCCCGGCACCTGGCCACCGCGGAGGTGGCCGTGCGCTATGTGGCGACCGCGGTGGAGTCCACCGAGGTCCCGGTGAAGATCGAGGTCGAGATTCTGCAGGGCCCGGCGGTTCCCACGCTGCTGGAAGCGGCCCGCAGCGCGGTGATGCTGTGTGTCGGCGCCCGCGGGATCAAGCATGCGACACACGGACGCATCGGCTCCACCGCGGCCGCGCTGGCGGCGGCGGCACGGTGCCCGGTCGCGATCGTGCGGACCCACCGGGCGCACGACCTGCGGGACCGGGCGGTCGTCATCGAGATCGACGACAACGCCGCGGGAAGCTCGGTGCTGCACCGCGGGCTGGCCGCGGCGCGACGCCGGCACGCACCCGTGCGGGTGCTGACGCCCACCCGCATGGGCGGTGACCTGCAGGCCGCGTGGGATCGACGGCTCGCCGAGTGGCGCCGCAGCTACCCCGATCTCGAGATCACGACGGTGAACATGCGTGGCGACATCCTGGACTACCTGGCCGACCATGCCGAGACCATTCAGCTGGTGGTGACCGGCCGCGAACGGCCCGGCGGAATCGCTCAGCTGGTCAACGCGCCGGGCAATACCGCCCTGCGGGACACCGACTGTTCGATACTGGTGTGCGAACCGCACACCGCACTGTGACCGGTGCCGACATGCAAAGGGTAGTGACGTCTCGAGATGGTGAAGGTATTCCTGGTAGACGACCACGAAGTTGTCCGGCGAGGGCTGATGGATCTGCTCGACAGTGATCCAGAACTCGATGTCGTCGGCGAAGCCGGCTCGGTGGCCGAGGCCCTGGCCCGGATTCCCGCCCTGCAGCCCGACGTCGCCGTCCTCGACGTCCGGCTGCCCGACGGCAACGGCATCGAGTTGTGCCGGGATCTGCTGTCCCGGCTGCCCGATCTGCGCTGCCTGATGCTGACTTCTTTCACCTCCGACGAAGCGATGCTGGACGCGATCCTGGCCGGGGCCAGCGGCTACGTGGTCAAAGACATCAAGGGGATGGAGCTGGCCCAGGCGATCAAGGAGGTCGGCGCGGGCCGCTCCCTGCTGGACAACCGCGCCGCGGCGGCGCTGATGGCCAAGCTGCGCGGCGAGGGCGAGCAGCGCGATCCGTTGTCCGGCCTGACCGAGCAGGAGCGGGTGCTGCTCGACCTACTCGGCGAGGGGTTGACCAACAAGCAGATCGCCGCGCGGATGTTCCTGGCCGAGAAGACGGTCAAGAACTACGTCTCGCGGCTGCTGGCCAAGCTGGGCATGGAACGCCGCACGCAGGCCGCGGTGTTCGTGTCGAAACTCGAACGCCACCATCACCCCGAGATGGAGTGAGGCGGCTGCGGCACGCGGTCACTCGGCCGACGGTGAATCGTCGGCCATCGGTGCGTCGTCGAGATCGGAGACGTATTCCGACAGCTCCCGCCGCGGCGTGGACGGCAGCGGATCGGCGTTGACCGGCGCCCAGCCGATGCGCAGCAACATCTGCGGATGTGCGTCGTCGCCGAACACGTCGGTGCTGACGGCCTGGCGGGTCTCGGCGATCTCCAGCGGCTCGGTGATCGGGCAACTCGCCAGCCCGAGAGCCGTCGCGGTGAGCAGCACGATGCTCGTCGCCTCCCCCGCCCGCAGCCGCGACAGCCGGTCGTCCTCGACGGTGCCGAGAGCCAGCACAGCCGCCTTGTCCTCGGCGGCAGCGGCGTTCTGATTGTGTGGCAGCACCCCGCCGGCGAAGGCCCGCAACGGGATCGGGCCGGTGCCGTCCGGGCCGGGCACGCTGCGCGCGGGAACCCCGGCCGTCGAGGCGTACCGCCCGCTCCAGGTCGCCAACTCAGCCAGATACTCGCGGTCCGATCGGTGCCGGAACGCCGCGTCGGTCACCAGCAGCCGCAGGCCCTCGAGATCCTCGACCCGGCGCAGCAGAACCCCGGCGCGGGCCGCGCGGGCCCCCATCAGCGCGATGTCTCCGCGCGGGACCGGCCAGGAACTGTAGTGCCGCCGGTCGGTACGCCGCCGCGGGATCGCCGCGGCCAGCGAGATGTCGAGGTCGGCGGCCGGGTACGGATAGGGCTCGAGCACGGCCAGGTAGTTCTCGTCATCGGGGTTGGGCAGCCGCTGCACCCTGGTCTGCCAGCCCAGCGCGGCCAGCGCCACCACACAATGGTTCAGTGCCGCACCGCAACTGAGCATGAGGTCGCGCGCATCGGGGTCGGTGTGGGGTAACAGCAGATCCGGGTTGGCGAACAGGTGCAGGCTGTTGCCGCCCAACCGCCACTGCCACGGTTGGGAGTTGTGCACCGACGGGGCACGTCCGGCCAGTGCGAGCGCAGACCGCAGGGTTGCGGCGTCGGGGAATGAACTGCTCATCGCCTCATCACCTGTGTCGGGGTCGTCGTCGCTCTCCAGAGTGCGTCGCGATGAGGTGTTTGGAGAGGGCACAAAGACCTTTGCTGTACCTTTCCGATGACCTTTCCGGGTGCTAGCGCGACGACTGCGGGCCCTGTAGCCACACCGCGCAGTCGGGCGGGAGGGTGCGCTCGAGCGCGGGTTCGGAGGCCAGCGCCACGGTCATCGTGTCGGGCAGCGGCACGCCGGTGCTACCGGTGTTGACCCAGCACTGTGCGCCGCCGCGTTCGAACGCGGCGACATCGGGGGCCACGGTCAGCCATTTGACGTCGCCGGCGTCGCGCCACAGCGAACGCCGCAGCCGCAGCGCTGCGCGATACAGGTTCAGGGTGGAAGCGGGATCGTCGTCCTGGGCCTCGACACTGTGCTCGGCCCAGTGCCCGGGTTGGGGCAGCCAGGTGGCCGCTCCCGCCTCGGCGGCGAACCCGTACGGCGGCGAGCTCGCCGTCCACGGCAGCGGAACCCGGCACCCGTCGCGGCCCACGTCGGTGAACCCCGATTGCGCCCACGTCGGGTCCTGGCGTACGTCGTCGGGCAGGTCTTCGATCTCTTCGAGGGCCAGTTCCTCACCCTGATAGATGTAGGCGGTTCCGGGCAGTGCGAGCTGCACCAGGGCGGCGGCGCGGGCCCGCCGGCGCCCGAGGCTGTGGTCGGGGTCCTCGTCGGGCCAGCGCTTGCGCTCCCAATCGGTGCCGATCAGGTGGCCCGGTTGCGAGCGGGAGAACCGGGTCACCGTGCGGGTCACGTCATGGTTGGACAGCACCCAGGTCGGGGGTGCGCCGACGGTGGCCGCCGAGGCGATGGCGTCGTCGATGACGGAGTGCAGCACGTCGGCCCGCCAGGGCGAGCGCAGGAAGTCGAACTGGAAGGCGGTGTGCAGCTCGTCGGAGCGCAGATAGCGCGCCAGCCGCTCGTTGGTCGACACCCACGCTTCGGCGATGAAGATGCGCTCGGGCGTGTAGCGTTCGGCGACCGACCGCCAGCCGCGATAGATCTCGTGGACGCCGTCCTGATCCCAGGCCGGGTGGCGCGACTCGAACTGCAGGATGGAGTGCGGCGGTGCGTCGATGTCGGCACTGTCGGGCAGGTCCGGCTCCTTGACCAGGCCGTGGGCCACGTCGATGCGGAAGCCGTCGACGCCGCGGTCGAACCAGAACGCCAGGATGTCCTCGAATTCCCGGCGCACCTCGGGGTGGTCCCAGTTCAGGTCGGGCTGACTCGGTGCGAACAGGTGCAGGTACCACTGGCCGTCGGGCAGCCGGGTCCAGGCCGGACCTCCGAAGATGCTCTGCCAGTTGTTCGGCGGCAGCTCGCCGTCGGCGCCGCGGCCGGGCCGGAAGTGGTAGCGCTCGCGGGCCCCCGGATCACCGGCGAGTGCGGCCCGGAACCAGGCGTGCTGATCGGAGGTGTGGTTGGGGACGATGTCGAGAATCACCTTGATGCCCAGCGCGTGCGCCTCGGCGATCGCAGACTGGGCCTGCTCGAGGGTGCCGTATGCCGGCTCGATGTCGCGGTAGTCGGCGACGTCGTAGCCGGCGTCGGCCATCGGCGACGGGTACCACGGGTTGATCCAGATCGCGTCGACGCCCAACTCGGCCAGGTAGGGTAGCCGCTCCCGCATGCCTTGAACGTCACCGATGCCGTCGCCGGTGCCGTCGGCGAAGCTGCGGATGTAGACCTGGTAGACGACTGCGGTCTGCCACCACGACGGACTCGAGACTGCCACGGCACTCCTCTGGCGATACGTAAACGTTTGCGGCACAAGAGTCGGGCAAAAGCAGCATTGTGTCAAACCTCTGGCCATAGACGTAAATACTTACGTTGGGTTAACCTCGGCACTTGATGATTCCCAGGCAGACGGTCAACATGACCGACGTCGCGCGCCGGTCGGGGGTGTCGATCGCGTCGGTGTCGCGCGCGTTGCGCGGCGAACCCGGAGTCTCCCCGGCCACCCGCGACCGCATCCTGTCCGCGGCGCGCGACCTGGCCTATGTGGTCTCCCCCGAGGCGTCGCGGCTGTCCGGCGGCCCCACCGGCCGCGTCGGCGTCGTCGTCCCGCGTATCGACGCCTGGTTCTACTCCACCGTTCTGGCCGGGATCGCCGGTGAGTTCGACACTGTCGGTGTCGATCTCGTGCTCTGCACACTGCCCGACTCACCCGCTCGGCACCGCTTCTTCGAAGCACTTCCGCTGCGGCGCAAGGTCGACGCGGTGATCGTGGTCTCGGTCCCGCTGACCACCAGGGAACGCACCCGCCTCGACCAACTCGGTGTCCCGACGGTGCTCGTCGGCGGCCACCAGCGTCCCGCCGGGCAACCCTGGGTCGGCATCGACGACGAGCTGGCCGCACAGCAGGCCGTCGGACACCTGCTGCGGATCGGCCATCGTGACGTCGCGATGATCCAGGCGGTCGACGACGAGGGCACCCCGTGGGCAGCCGACCAAGCCAGAATCCGGGGCTTCCATCGGCAGATGGGCGAGGCCGGCCTGACCGACCCCTCGGTGGTGCGCGTGCCGTGGGGCATCGACGGGGGCGCGCACGGCATGGAGACGCTGCTCAGCGACCCCCAGTTGCCCACCGCGGTCTTCTGCCATTCCGACGAGATCGCCCTCGGCGCACTGCGCACCCTGCGCAGATCAGGAATCGCCGTCCCGCAACAGGTCTCGGTGATCGGGGTGGATGACCACCCGTCGGCGGAACTGAGCGACCTGACCACGGTGGCCCAACCCGTCCGCGAACAGGGCCGCATTGCGGCGCGTCTGGTGCTCGGCGACCTCGAAGGTGGGGGCCCCGGCATCGATTCCGTCGTCACGCCGGCGGTGACGACGCTGCCGACCCGATTGGTGATCCGCGGCTCCACCGCCCCGCCGCGCTGACACCGCTGCCCCAACAGACCTGTGAGGTGTGACACACTCATCGGCGTACCGAATGTGGGAGTTCGAGGCTTCATCCGGGCTGGGACTGCACATCTGGCTTCGACGACGAGGACGTGATGAGACGAATACAGTTCGCCCGAGGGCGACGGCGCCGCGCGATCGCGCTGGCCAGCGCGCCTCTCCTGGCGGCAACGCTGTTGTCCGCCTGCGGGAGCCAGGGTGGCCCTCCGACGCTCACGTGGTACATCCTGCCCGACAACGGCGGCTCGGAGGCGCGGGCCCAGCAATGCCAGGACGCCTCCGGCGGCGCCTATCAGGTCCGCATCGAACCGCTGCCCAGCACCGCCACCGCTCAGCGGGAGCAGATGGTGCGCCGGTTGGCCGCCCGTGACTCCTCCATCGACCTGGTCAGCCTCGACGTGGTGTTCACCGCCGAGTTCGCCAACGCCGGGTTCCTGCGACCGTTCAGCCCCGAGGAGACCAGCCGGCTGACCGCCGGCATGCTCCCGGCTCCGGTGCAGACCGGGATGTGGGACGACCAGCTGTTCGGCGCTCCCTACAAGACCAACACCCAGTTGCTCTGGTACCGCAAGTCACTGGCCGAGGCCGCGGGCGTGGACCCGACCAGCCCGACCTTCACCTGGGACGAGATGTTCAAAGCCGCTGTGGGGCAGGACAAGAAGATCGCGGTACAGGCCCAGCGGTACGAGGGCTACATGGTGTGGATCAACGCGCTGGTGCTCTCCGGCGGCGGCCAGGTGCTGCAGGACGTCGAGGCCGGGCGCGATGCCACCCCGTCGATGGCCAGCCCGGCCGGCGACAAGGCCGCCGAGATCGTCGGAACGCTGGCCCGGTCTTCCGCCGCGCCGGCCGACCTGTCCAACGCCGCCGAGGAACAGGCCCGCGCCACCTTCCAGTCCGACGCCGGCATGTTCATGCTCAACTGGCCCTACGTGCTGGCCGCCGCGCGCGGCGCCGCCGAGGAGGGCACCCTCGACCAGGCCGTCGTCGACGACATCGGCTGGGCCCGCTACCCCCGGGTCTCGCCCGACCGCCCGAGCGCGCCGCCGCTGGGCGGGGCCAACCTCGGTGTGGGTGCGTACTCCGAGCACCCCGACCTCGCCGTCGACCTCGTCGAGTGCATCAACGCGCTCCCCAAGGCCACCCAGTACATGCTCGACGAGGGCGAACCGTCGCCGTACGCCGCCTCCTACGACGACCCCACCATCCGGGCCGAGTACGAGAACGCCGATCTGATCCGCGAATCCATCGCCGAGGGCGGACCGCGACCGTTGACCCCGTTCTATACCGACATCTCCGGAGCGATCCAGCTGACCTGGCATCCGCCGTCCTCGGTGACCGAGCAAACCCCGGAAAGGACCGACGAATTCATGGCTGACGTGCTCGCCGGGAGGCGCTTGCTATGACCACGCTGGACAGCCCGCCGGTGCAGAAGGACCCCGGCAAGGCGGCACTCAGTGAACGGGCCCGCGGAGAGCGGCGCCTCGGGGTCTACCTGACGCTCCCGTCCTACGTGGTGATGCTGCTCGTCACCGCCTATCCGCTGGGTTACGCCCTGGTGTTGTCGCTGTACAACTTCCGCCTGACCGACCCGGGCGGTCGCAGCTTCGTCGGCCTGAGCAACTACCTGGTGATCCTCACCGACCCGGTGTGGTGGAACGACTTCGTGACCACCGCGGCGATCACGGTCATCACCGTCGCCATCGAGTTGGTGCTCGGGCTGTGGTTCGCCTTCGTGATGCTGCGCATCATCCGGGGCCGCGGTCCGCTGCGCACCGCGATCCTGATCCCGTACGGCATCGTCACGGTGGTCTCGGCATTCATCTGGCGCTACGCGTTCGCCATCGACTCCGGGTTCGTCAACCAATGGCTGAACCTGACCGGCTTCGACTGGTTCGGCGACCGCTGGTCGGCCATCTTCGTCATCTGCCTGTCCGAGATCTGGAAGACCACACCGTTCATCTCGCTGCTGCTGCTCGCGGGCCTGGTCCAGGTTCCCGAGGACATGCAGGAAGCCGCCAAGGTCGACGGCGCCACCGCCTGGCAGCGGCTGTGGAAGATCACGCTGCCGAACATGAAGGCCGCCATCATGGTGGCCCTGCTGTTCCGCACGCTCGACGCCTGGCGGATCTTCGACAACCCGTACGTGATGACCGCAGGCGCCAACAACACCGAGCCGATCTCGTTCCTGGCCTACCGGCAGAACGTCACGCTGGTGAACCTCGGGATGGGTTCTGCGGTCTCGGTGCTGTTGTTCCTCACCGTCGTGGCGATCGCGTGGATCTTCATCAAGGTCTTCCGAACCGACCTCTCGCAAGTCAGGGGTGACCAGTGAACAGCGCCAAGAACACCAAGTGGTGGACGATCGCGGGCATCGTCATCGTCATCTACAGCTTCTTCCCGGTGCTGTGGATGATCAGCCTCGCCTTCAAGCCGCCGTCGGACATCGTGTCGCGGGACCCACAGTTCCTGCCGAGTTCGTTCACGCTGGACAACTTCGCCCAGATCTTCAGCGAACCGTTGTTCACCCGCGCGCTGATCAACTCCATCGGAATCGCACTGATCGCCACGGCGATCTCGGTGGTCATCGCGATGTTCGCCGCGTACGCCATCGCCCGGCTGGAGTTCCCCGGCAAGAAGGTGCTGTTGTCACTGGCCCTGGCCATCGCGATGTTCCCCCAGGCGGCACTGGTGGGTCCGCTGTTCGACATGTGGCGGGGTCTGGGTATCTACGACACCTGGCTGGGCCTGATCATCCCCTACCTGACGTTCGCGCTGCCGCTGTCGATCTGGACGCTCTCGGCGTTCTTCCGTCAGATCCCCTGGGAGATGGAACATGCCGCGCAGGTCGACGGCGCCACCCAGTGGCAGGCGTTCCGCAAGGTGATCATCCCGCTGGCCGCGCCGGGGGTGTTCACCACCGCCATCCTGACGTTCTTCTTCTGCTGGAACGACTTCTTGTTCGCGATCTCGCTGACCTCGACCGACAGCGCCCGCACGGTGCCGGCGGCGTTGGCGTTCTTCCAGGGCGCCTCGTATTTCGAGTCGCCCGTGCCCTACATCATGGCTGCGTCGGTGATCGTCACGATCCCCGTCGTCATCCTGGTTCTCATCTTCCAGCGGCGCATCGTCGCCGGTCTGACCTCCGGAGCAGTGAAGGGATAACCCCATGGCAGCAATAACGATGCGCAATATCGTCAAGAAGTACGGAGACGGCTACCCGGCCGTCAACGACGTCAGCCTCGACATCGCCGACGGCGAGTTCATGATCCTGGTGGGTCCGTCGGGCTGCGGGAAGTCCACGCTGCTGCGGATGATCGTCGGGTTGGAGGACATCACCTCCGGCGACCTGATGATCGGTGACACGCGGGTCAACGACAAGGCCCCCCGCGACCGCAACCTGGCGATGGTGTTCCAGAACTACGCGCTCTACCCGCACCTGTCGGTGTTCGAGAACATCGCGTTCCCACTGCGTTTGTCGGGCAAGCTCTCCGACGAGGAGATCCGCAAGCGGGTCACCGAGGCCGCCGACACCCTCGAACTCGGCGAACACCTCGACCGCAAGCCGGCCAACCTGTCCGGCGGCCAGCGCCAGCGCGTCGCGATGGGCCGGGCCATCGTCCGGCAGGCCGACGCGTTCCTGTTCGACGAGCCGCTGAGCAACCTCGACGCCAAACTGCGCGGCCAGATGCGCACCGAGATCCTGCGGCTGCAACGCCGGCTCGGGGTGACGACCGTCTACGTCACCCACGACCAGACCGAGGCCATGACCCTCGGTGACCGGGTCGCGGTGCTGAAAAAGGGTGTGCTGCAACAGGTGGCGAGCCCACGCGAGCTCTACGATCAGCCGGTCAATCTGTTCGTGGCCGGGTTCATCGGCTCGCCGCCGATGAACTTCGTGCCTGCGCGGGTGCGCGGGGACCAACTCGAGTTGCCGTTCGCCACCGTCCCGATGCGCGATGAGTGGCGCGCCGCCCTCAGTGACGGTCAGGACGGTGCGGTGTACATCGCCGGCATCCGCCCCGGTGCGTTCGAGGACGCGGAGTTCGTCGACGGCGACAAGCGTTCCCGCGGGGTCACTTTCGATGTCACGATCGACGTCACCGAGTGGCTCGGCAACGAGCAGTACGCGTTCGTGCCGTTCGAGGCTGCCGCCGAGATCTCCGGGCAGCTCGCCGAGCTCGCCAAGGACCTCGACAGCGAGCAGCTGCGCAGCCAGATCTGTGTGGAGCTGGATCCGATGAGCCGGGTGAATTCGGGAGACGAGGCCACCCTGTGGCTCGATGCCCAGCGACTGCACCTGTTCGATCCGCACACCGGCGACAACCTCACCCGGGTGGTCGACGAGCGCTCGCGCGAGGAGCGCGAACCCGAGAGCCGCGGACGCCACGCCGCGCCCACCGGCTGAGCCGAGGGACGGCACGGCAGGTTTCACCAGATGGCCGCCCCTGAACTGCGGTTGCGGGCGACCAGCCCGGGACTGCTGACGCTGCCGTGGGACCGACCGCTCGTCGAGTGGGCCCCGCCCGGCGTCGTGCTGCGTGAGCTCGCGGTCGGACCGAGCCGGCATCTGGTGCGGTTCGCCGAGTCCGACGGCGCGCTGTGGGCGCTCAAGGAACTCCCGCCCCGGATCGCGGCTCGCGAATACGCTGCGCTCGGCCGCCTCGAAGAGATGGGGCTCAACGCGGTCCGCCCGGCCGGGGTGGTGATGCAGCCGGATTTCGACAGCGCGATCCTGCTGACCCGCTATCTCGTCGGGTCGTGGCAGTACCGCCGGATGTTCATGCGGCTGCCCCCCGATGCACCCAAGCATCGGGCCCGGTTGTTCGACGCGATGGCCACGCTGCTGGTGGAGTTGCACCGGCACGGCGTGTTCTGGGGTGACTGCTCACTTGCCAACACGCTGTTCTCCCGGGACGGTCAGGTGTTGCAGGCGTTCCTGGTCGACGCCGAGACCAGCGAGATCCACCCGACCCTGTCCGACGGCCAGCGCGCCCACGACGTCGACATCACCGTGGAGAACGTCGCGGCCGGGCTGCTCGACGTGGCGGCCCATCTCGGCAGGCCCGACCTGCAGGCCGGGTTCATCACCGAGGCCCTGGAGATCCGCACCCGCTACGAGCGGCTGTGGGCGCTGCTGCACGCGGCGCCGACGTTCGGATTCGCCGACCGGTACCTCGTCGACGGCACCATCCGCAAGCTCAACGAGCTCGGCTTCGCCGTCGACGAAGTCTCACTGAACCCGGTGCACGACGGCGCCGACGAGCTCCGGCTGCACGTCGCGGTGGGTGATCGCCGCTATCACGCCGGCGCACTGCAGCGGCTGACCGGTCTGGATGTGGGCGAGGGGCAGGCCCGGATCCTGCTCGGCGACCTGCAGGCCTACCAGCGACAGCTGTGCCGGGAGGCCGGCCACGATGTCGACGAGCGGACCGCGGCGCAGCTGTGGGTGATGGAGGTCGCCACACCGATGATGCACCGCGCCCACGCCGCCGTCGGCGGCACCGGAAGCGCGATTCAGGCCTACTGCGACCTGCTCGAGGTGCGCTGGCTGCTCTCGGAGCGCGCGGGCCACGACGTCGGCACCGAGCGTGCGCTACAGGCACTGTCGCGCAACGTGGTGCCGGCGGAGTCGGCCGCCCAGCTGCTGGTGGTGGAGACCCCCACCGAACCGTTCTCGGTGCTCGACGACAACGACGAAGACGACGAAGACGACGAAGACGACGAAGACGACGAAGACGACGAAGACGACGACGGATAGACCCGCCAAGAATCCGTATCTGCGGAGTTTTTGATATCTTTGACCCGCATTCACGGACTTATGGGAGGGTCATGGTTCCCGCGATCCGGATCAGGGACGCGGCGGTGCTGCTCGGGGTCAGCGACGACACCGTGCGCCGCTGGATCGACGCCGGCACCCTGGCCTCGTTCAAGGACGAGTCGGGCCGCAAGGTCATCGCCGGCGAGGCGCTGGCCGAATTCGCCCGCGAGCAGGCCTGCCCGCCACCCGATCCGCTCGGTGTGGGCAGTTCGGCGCGCAACCGCTTCACCGGGCTGGTCACCAAGGTCACCGCGGACTCGGTGATGTGTGAGGTCCAGCTCCAGTGCGGTCCGTTCACGGTGGTGTCGCTGATGAGCTCGGAGTCCGCGCAGCAGCTGGGCCTGCGGCCGGGGGTCGTCGCCGTCGCGGTCGTCAAGGCCACCACCGTCATCGTCGAGACACCGGCGGGGACATCGTGACACGGCCGGCCGGCCGCACCGCGGCGTTGACCGTCGCGATGACGATCGCCGGCTGCTCGGCCGCCACCGAGCCCGCCCCGGCAGAGCAGACCGCCGCCCTCTCGGGCGACCTCACGGTCTACGCGGCGGCGTCACTGCGGCCGACCTTCACCGAACTGGGCGCCCGCTTCGAACACGATCATCCGTCGACGACGGTGACCTTCAACTTCGCCGGCTCCTCCAGTCTGGTCACCCAGCTCGCCCAGGGCGCCCCCGCCGACGTGTTCGCCTCGGCCGACACCGAGAACATGACCAAGGCGGTCGATGCCGGCGTGATCGCCGGGGAACCCGTCGAGTTCGCCACGAACGTGTTGACCATCGTCACCCCACCGGGCAACCCGAAGGCGATCGCGGACTTCGCCGACCTGGCCCAGCCGGGCCTCCAGCTGGTGGTGTGCGCACCTCAGGTGCCCTGCGGGTCGGCGACCGAGAAGCTGGAACGGTCCACCGGCGTGACCCTGTCCCCGGTGAGCGAGGAATCCAGCGTCACCGACGTGCTGGGCAAGGTCACCGCCGGACAGGCCGACGCGGGCCTGGTCTATGTCACCGACGCCGCCGACGCCGGTGACGACGTCACCGAGGTCGCGTTCGGCCAGTCCGCCGATGCCGTCAACACCTACCCCATCGCCGCCCTGTCCGAGTCGTCGAACCCCGCTGCCGCGCAGGCCTTCATCGATCTGGTCACCGGCCCACAGGGGCAGCAGGTCCTGGCCGCCGCCGGTTTCGCGGCACCGTGAGACGACGGCCGGCCCCGGGCCCGGTGCAGGTGGGGCTGCCCGCCTGGATCTACCTGCCCGCGTCGATCGGCGCGCTGTTCGTCGTCTTCCCGCTGTTCGCGATCCTGCTGAGCATCGATTGGGCGAACTTCGTCCCCCTCGTCACCTCCGAATCATCTCGTGCGGCGCTGTTTCTGAGTGTCAAGACCGCCGCGGCCAGCACCGCGGTGTGCGCCCTGCTGGGAATACCGATGGCGCTGGCGCTGGCCCGCGGCGAGTTCCCGGGTCGTTCGGTGCTGCGGGCGCTGGTCCTGCTGCCCCTGGTGCTGCCACCGGTCGTCGGGGGAATCGCGCTGCTGTACACGTTCGGCAGGCAGGGGCTGCTCGGCCAGCATCTGGAGGCGCTGGGCCTCCGGGTGGCGTTCTCGACGACGGCGGTGGTCCTCGCGCAGTCCTTCGTCTCGCTGCCTTTCCTGGTGGTCAGCCTCGAAGGGGCGCTGCGTTCGGTGGGCGCCGGCTACGAGCAGGTCGCGGCAACCCTGGGGGCGCGGCCGACCACGGTGCTGCGCACGGTGACGATGCCGATGGTGTTGCCCGGCCTGATCTCCGGCGCGGTGCTGGCGTTCGCCCGCTCACTCGGCGAGTTCGGTGCGACGCTGACCTTCGCCGGATCGCTGCAGGGCGTTACCCGCACGCTGCCGCTGGAGATCTATCTGCAGCGTGAGACCGACGCCGATGCCGCGGTCGCGTTGTCGCTGTTGCTCATCGTCGTAGCGGCGGCGATCGTGGTCGCCACCGCCGGCCGGCGACTGGCCGGGCCGCTGTGAGCGCCGTCCGGGTCCGTGCAACCTCGACGCAGCGGGGGGTGGACTTCGACATCGCACTCGACGCCGGCGAGGTCGTGGCCGTGCTCGGCCCCAACGGGGTCGGCAAGTCCACCCTGCTGATGATGATCGCCGGGCTGCTTCGCCCCGACCGCGGCCTCGTCGAGATCGGTGGGGAGCCCGTCACCGACACCGAACGCGACGTCTTCGTTGCGCCCCACGCCCGCGGGGTCGCGATGCTGGGTCAGCAGCCGCTGCTGTTTCCGCACCTGAGCGTCGCCGCCAACGTCGGCTACGGGCCACGCTGTGCGCGACGATCCCGATCGGCGGCCCGTGCCGCCGCGCGCTCCTGGCTGGATGCGGTCGGGCTCGCCGATCTCGCCGGTCGCAAACCCGCCCAGCTGTCCGGCGGCCAGGCCCAACGCGTCGCCCTGGCGCGCGCGCTGGCCGCCGAACCGCGGCTGCTGCTGCTCGACGAGCCGCTGTCCGCGCTCGACGTCACCGCGGCGCCGCCGATGCGCAGGTTGCTGCGTGCCATGTTGTCCGAGCAGCGCCGCACGGCGCTCATCGTGACCCACGACCTGCTCGACGCGTTGGCCGTCGCCGACAGCGTCGCTGTGATCGAGGGCGGCCGGGTGGTCGAGCGCGGTCCGGTCCGCCGGGTGCTGGCGGCACCGCGCAGCGATTTCGCAGCCCGGATCGCGGGCATCAACCTGGTCTCGGGGCGGATGTCGCGGCCCCGGGAGATCCGGACGAGCTGGGGCGCGACCATCGCCGGGGTCGGCGAGCTCCCGGTCGGCGCCGAGGCCGTGGCCCTGTGCCGGCCGGCTGCGGTCGCGGTCTACCCCCACCCGCCCGAGGGCAGCCCGCGCAACGTGATCCCGGTGACCATCGCCGGCCTGGATGCCCATGGACCGACGGTGCGGATTCGCGGCGCCGACCAACCCGACGGAAGCACCGGGCTGGCAGCCGACATCACCGCGGCCGCGGCGGCAGATCTCGATCTGGAACCGGGCCGGCGGGTGTACTTCGCGGTCAAGGCAAGCGAGGTCGAGATTCACCCGGCGCTGCCGGCATAGCCACCGCACTTCACCGAATCGGCAGGCCTGCGCACCGCGGCGGGATGATTGAGCTAGCGTCGTGCTCGACGCATCCGACGCGTGGGCGGCAATCGTCGCCGACGTCGCAGGTGCAAGAGCGCAGGATCTGTTTTGGGGGCCGCCGTGGCGACTGGTCGGGATCGGCCCTACCTGAAGCCCGCCTTCGCGGTGCCCCTGGGGCTGACCGCCGCGCTGGCGGTGGGGCTGGTCGCGGTCGGCAACAGCTACCCCGTCGTGCTCTTCGACAGTGCGCTGCTGCTCGGGTTGTCCGGCTACGCGACGATCTGCGCGACGCTGGCCGCGCGGCGGGCGCAGGGCCGGCTGCGCCGGGCCTGGACGGTGATGGCCGTCGCACTGGGCAACTGGGTGATCGGCGACGTGATCTGGATGTTCCACGACCTCGTGCTGCAGCGCACCCCGGTGCCCTCCCCGGCAGATTTCTTCTACGTGGCCTTCGGGCTGCTGGCCGCGGTCGCGATGACGCAGTTCGCCGCCGATTCGACCCGGCAGGCACGGCTACGGTTGCTGCTCGACGGGACGACCGTCGCGCTGTGCCTGCTGCTCCTGTTCTGGATCGTGGTCCTGCGCCACGCCTACGAGAGCTACCGAGAGGACCGCCTGGCACTCGGGCTGGCCGTTCTCTACCCCGTCGTCGACCTGATCGCCCTGGCGATCGCCATCGCAGTGCTGGTTCGGACCGACCGCTCCGAACGTCGCATGGTGGGTCTGCTCACCCTCGCGCTCGGTGTCCTGACGGTGGCCCAAGTCGTGTTCGTCTACCTGCTCATCTCGGGCACCTTCGAAGTCGGCATCCTGCTCGATGTCGTCTGGGCGACATCGCTGATCCTGTTCGCCGCGGCGGCTTTGCTCGGGCGCCAGGAGGCGCCGCCGCGACGCCCCGCCCTGGCGGTGCCGTCGCAGGTCTCGCTGTGGCTGCCCTACGTGCCGCTGTTGCTCGCCGGCACCATCGGCCCGCTGCTGGTGATGTCGAGCCTGGAGCGGTTCCTGGTGCCGCTGATCGTGGTCGCGGTGACGCTGCGCCAGTCGGTGGCGGCCTGGGAGAACCGGCGGTTGCTGGCCGCGGCCGCCGAGCAGGCACTGCGCGACCCGCTGACCGGACTGGCCAACCGCGCCCTGTTCTCCGACCGGCTTGCCCATGCGATGACCCTGCGCGCCCGCGACGACCGATCCGTGGCCGTGATCTCCCTCGACCTCGACGACTTCAAACTCGTCAACGACAGCCTGGGCCACCCCACCGCCGACACCCTGCTCATCGTCGCCGGCCACCGCATCGCCGACTGCATCCGCCCCGGCGACACCGTCGCCCGCGTCGGCGGAGACGAATTCGCGGTCCTGGTCGAAGGCCGCACCGACGACTCCCCCCTGATCGCCCAACGAATCCTGAACGCCTTCACCCAGCCCTTCGACATCGACCACCACGACATGCTCATCCACCCCAGCATCGGCCTGGCCACCGCCGCCCCCCACGAACCCGACCTCGACCCCGAAACCCTCGTCAAGCGCGCCGACATCGCCATGTACGCGGCCAAACGCTCCCGCTCGGCCCACGTCCACATCTTCACCGCCGACATGATGCTCGACCCCGATGCCGTCGCACGCGCCGAGACCACCGACCAACCCACCAGCGACGGCGCCGCCCAGATCCGCCTGCTCGGTGAACTGCGCCACGCCATCGACCAGCGCGACCTGACCATCGTCTACCAACCCAAAATCGACCTGCGCACCGGCCAACTCGCCGGCGTCGAAGCCCTACTGCGCTGGCCCCACCCCGACCTGGGCACCCTGAGCCCCGACACCTTCCTGCCCCTGGTCCGCCAACACGGCCTCATGCGCCCGGTCACCGACCTCGTCATCGACCA
>NZ_JBSWXU010000069.1:0-27353 GCF_056160785.1 Mycobacterium sp. ABE4_509
ACGGCTGGATACCGGCCAACACCGCATCAACTACCACCACCGCCCCGAACGGCTGCTGCGCCCGCCCGACGCGCCGGCACCGGAGCAGGACAAGGCCGGGCCAGCCGACCCCGACGACACCGGTGACGACACCGAGCCCGACGACCGACCCACCGATCAACCGCTGGACTCCCAACCCGCCGACCACCCCGGCCACCCCGGCGGACCCGCACCACCCGGGGATCAAGCCGCCTGAGGGCCGCGAATGCGCTCGTGTACAGCATGTTCGAGCGTCACGCGGGGCTGCCGCGGCGCGGTAGCGTTTGCCGGAGGGCCGCAAGGCGGCGGCGGCCGAGTCGGTCGAACGTGGGCAATGCCGCCGCGTGAACGCCTCCGGCCTGTCACCGGTCGTCGTGCTGTGGCGGTGGGTCCCCGCGATAGAACGCGATCGTGTTGTCGGCGGCCCGGCGCGCGACGGCGGGTTCCTCGCCCGAGGCGACCTGTGCCGCGTACCAGCCCTCGCCGGCGTCACGGATGTAGCTCCTGCCGTCGCCGGTGGCGGCCCACCGCTCCTCCTCGAACTCGTCGGGCACCGCCTCGCCGGTGTCGAGGTGGAGGGCCAGGCCCAGCAGTGCCAGGTCCCACCCGAGCCCGACCGCGCCGGGCCCGTACTGGGGCCACATGTCGTCGCCCACCAGGGCGATGTGGTCGAGTTGCATGCGGGACTGATCGGGACCCTCGTCGAAGATCTGCAACTCGATCCAGCTGACCGCTCCGCCGAATTCCCAGGTAGCGGTGAAGGTCCGGGGCGGATCGCAGGTCAGCACGGTGCCCGATGCGTTTCCTTCGACCTGGAAGTGGCCGTCGAGTTGCAGGTCGCCGTGCACCGGCGCGAACCATCGCGCGAGGCGCGCCCCGGTGGTGCACGCCTCCCACAGGTCGGCCGCGTCGGTGGGGTAGCTGCGGCTCAGCGTGACGACGCGAGCCTCGCCCGCCTCGAGGGTGCGGCCGCCGACCGTGCGCCGGACGGCATTGACCTGGTGGCTCAAATCCATCAGTCCTGTTCCCCTTCGCTTTTCGTGCCGTGCAGGCGACGCAGTCGTCTGCCCCGGGCGACCTCGGTGGCCAGCGCGTCCAGGCGCGGCGCCCAGAACCGGCGGAAGCCCTGCAGCCAGTCGTCGACGTCGCGCAGCCCGGCTGCATCCACGGCATACATGCGCCGCTGGCCTTCGGGGCGCACAGTGGTGAAACCGTTGTCCCGCAGCACTTTCAGATGCTGAGACACCGCCGGCTGGCTGATCGCGAACTCATCCCGGATCACCGCGGTGAGCGCACCCGCGGACTGCTCACCGTCAGCGAGCAGCTCGAGTATCCGCCGCCGCACCGGGTCGCCGAGAACGTCGAACGCGTGCACATCGACAAAGATAAAGCCTCAACTTATATAAGGCAAGAATTATCTAATGGTGACGAGGTGGGGTCGAGCTGTGCAGAGGCGGGTCAGCTCGGAATCGCGGAGGTTTCGCCGGCCTGCAGCGCTTCCCGCAGACCCCGGGTGGCCAGCTCGTCGGCCAGTTCGTTGTCGTCCACACCGGAGTGGCCCTTCACCCAGAACCACTCGACCCGATGCCGTGCGCAGGCCTCCTGCAGCCGCTGCCAGAGGTCGACGTTCTTCACCGGCTGCTTGGCCGCCGTCAGCCAGCCGTTGCGCTCCCAGCCCAGCACCCACTTGGTTATGCCGTTACGGACATAGGTGCTGTCGGTGTACACGTGCACCACCACCGGCCGGGTGAGCGCCTCGAGCGCCATGATCGGAGCGGTCAGCTCCATGCGGTTGTTGCTCGTCGATTCCGGTTCACCGCCGTACAGCTCGCGCAGATGGTGGCGCTGGCGCAGCACCGCTCCCCAGCCACCCGGCCCCGGGTTGGGCCGGCATCCACCGTCGGTGTGGATGACCACGACATCATCGTCAGCCGGCGGAGTCATGCGCCGAGGATAGGCAGTGCGGTCCGAAGGCGGGTCAGCGACGCGCCGAGATCATCGCCGTGCGGACCGAGATGCCCAGGTCGCGATGCCGCAGCGTGGTGATCCGCCGTCCCGGCTGCACCGCCTGCTTCACCGGTGTGGTGTGTTCGCCGAAGAAGCTTGCCGTGGCGTCGATGTCCTCGACGACGAAGGTGATTCCCCACAGGGTGGCGGGTTCCGGATTCGCCGCGCCGGGGGTGCCGACGACCTCGACGATCACCTCCCCGACGCGG
The DNA here is from genome assembly GCF_056160785.1 of Mycobacterium sp. ABE4_509. Classification (NCBI taxonomy): domain Bacteria; kingdom Bacillati; phylum Actinomycetota; class Actinomycetes; order Mycobacteriales; family Mycobacteriaceae; genus Mycobacterium; species Mycobacterium sp. ABE4_509. The sequence continues at coordinate 2,235 of NZ_JBSWXU010000069.1, forward strand.
AAGAAGATCTGGCGGATCGGCTGTCCGCCGAGCTCGCCATCGCGTTCCCGGCGTGGCTGCTGGCCCAGGGCTTCCAGCGCGGCGACCGTCCGGTCGAGGTCCGGCGACAGCAGCACGACGTGGTCGATCCCGGTGACCCCGTTGGAGTGGGTGGCCGGTTCCGGGGCCGACGCGTGCGAACCCGTCGTCGCGACGCCGTCCAGGTCGCCGGGAAAGGAGTCGGGCAGGCCCCGCAACGACCACCCGACGATCCCGGTGCCGTGGTCGCGCCCGACCAGCCGGATGCGCACGCCGCCGACCCGGCAGGCGGGTTGGCCATCGCCATCGGAATCGACGGTGAACCCGGCCCGCGTCCATGCGTCGGGCGGGTCGGCAATCGAGATCTCATCGACGGTCACAGCCATGGCATGCCGGCAACTCTATTGGGTGGCTGCCCGCCGCTGCAGCAGGACCGACACCGTCAGCACCGCGATGCCCGCCAGCGCCAGCACCGCGCCGGCCGCGGCGGGTGCGGTGTATCCCAGCCCGGCGGCGATGACCACGCCGCCGACCCAGGCGCCGGTCGCGTTCCCGATGTTGAGCGCCGAATGATTCAGCGCCGCGGCCAATGTCTGCGCATCGTGGGCGACGTCCATCAGCCGGGTCTGCAGCGCCGGGGCCACTGCCGAACCGGACGCGCCGATGCCGAACAGCACCAGCAGGGCGGTCCACGGGTTGTGCGAGGCCAGGACGAACACCGCCAGTGCCGCGCTGAGCGCACCCATCGACAGGTACAGCGCCCGGACCACCGAGCCGTCGGCCAGCCGGCCGCCGACCAGGTTGCCGACCACCATGCCCAGACCGAACACCATCAGCGCCACCGGAACCAGTGTGCGGGGCATCCCCGCGACATCGGTCATCGTGGTGGTGACGTAGGTGTACACCGCGAACATGCCGCCGAAGCCGATCATGCCGACCAGCACTGCCAGCCACACCTGCGGGCGGCGCAGGGCGCCCAGTTCGGTCAGCGGGCTGGTCGGGTGCATGGTCTGCAGATGCGTCGGCAGCCAGAACCACAACGCGGTCAGGGTGACGAGCCCGATGGCGACGACCAGGCCGAATGCCGAGCGCCAGCCCAGCGCCTGGCCCAGCCACGAGGCCATCGGCACGCCGAGCACGGTGGCGATGGTCAACCCGGACATGACGTGGGCCACCGCCTTGGCCCGATTCGCCGGGCCCATCAGATGAGCCGCCACCAGCGCTGCGACGCCGAAGTAGGCGCCGTGGGGCAGGCCGGCGAGGAGCCGCGCCCCGATCAGCGTCCCGTATGTCGGGGCCAGCATGCTGGCCAGATTGCCCAGCGTGAACACCGACATCAACGCCAGCAGCAGCGCGCGCCGCGGCAGGCGGGCGGTGACCGCGGCGATCAGCGGGGCGCCGACCACGACCCCCATCGCATACGCCGAGATCACATGCCCGGCAGTGGGTTCGGAGACATGCAGGCCGGTGGCGATGTCGGGCAGCAGCCCCATGGCGACGAACTCGGTGGTGCCGATGCCGAATCCGCCCAGCGCCAGTGCGACCACCGCCAGCCAGCGCACCACCGGGTCGGGTGCAACCACTGACAGCGGGCCCGACGGGCGGTCGAGCGCCGCGGTCACAGAGCGTGGACCGCGGTGACGGTGGGCGTGCTGACCTTGAGTGCGACTTCGGCCAGGCGGCCGATCCGGTCCCAGTCGCGGCGCCGGACCGCGTCGGCAGGTGTGAGCCAGTCGGCGCTGACGCATCCGACGTTCGGTGCGGCCAGGTAGCGGGTCAGCTCGGCGGGCGCGATACCGCCGACCGGGCAGAAACGAGCGGCCGGGACGAAGCTGGCCATGGCCTTGAGCGCGCGGGTGCCACCGGACGTGGCGGCCGGGGCCAGCACCATGTCGGTGTAGCCGTCGTCGAGCAGTTCCATGGCCTGCAGCGCATTCGAGACGCCGGGCAGGTGGGGCAGTTCGGTCGCGCGCATCGCGTCGCGCAGCGGCGCGTGGCCGACCGTGGCGACCAGGAATTCCGCGCCGGCGGCACGCGCGCGGGCGGGTTGGTCCACGTCGTCGACCCCGGCTGCGCCCACGATGATCTCGGGGGCGTCGGCGGCGATTCGTTCGATCGCCTCGAAGGAGTGCTTGCCGTCGAGTGCCACCTGCACCAGCGGCAGTCCGGCCCGGCTGATCGCGCGCGCGACCGGGACCGCGTCAGCGGCGTCGCGCACGCTGACCACCGGCAGCACCGGTGCGACGTCCAGCAGCGAGCGAGGTTCTTGCATTGCGCTCACGATAGTCAGCGATAAAGTACTTTTCAACTAAACTTAAGCACTTGAAAGACATAAGTAGGGCGGGTTAGGGTTTGCGCATGCCCTTGTTTCGGACCTCGCCCGCAACGTCTGTGGGCGAGCTGTATGCCCTGATCAGGGACAAGCGCGAAACGACCCGTGCCGAGGTCGGTCAGCTGACCGGACTGTCACGCACAGCGGTGTCCGCACGAGTGAGAGAACTCACCACCCGCGGGCTGGTCGTCGAACGCGATCAGGCCCCGTCCACCGGCGGGCGCCCGGCGACGTTGCTGAGCTTCAACGCCGACGCCGGTGTCGTGCTGAGCGTCGCCGTCGGCCGCAGCCGCACCCGGCTGGCGGTCTGCAACCTGGGCGCCGACGTGCTGGCCGCCGCCGACATCGATCAGGAGCCCGGCCTCGGGCCCGAAGACCTCATGCCCGACGTCATCAAGCGTCTCGACCTACTGCTCGACGACAGCGGGCGCCGGGCCGCCCCATTGCTCGGGGTGGGGCTCAGCCTGCCGGGCACCGTCGACCCGAAACGCGGATGCAGCATCGACACCCCGGTGCTCGGTGGCTGGGACGGCGTCCCGCTGGTGCCCTACTTCCGCGAGCTCACCGACGCGCCGGTCGCACTGGACAACGACGCCAACGTGATCGCGCTGGCCGAATGGCGTGCCGGCGCGGGCCGCGGGGTGGACGACATGCTCGTGGTCAAGGCGTCTTCCGGTTTCGGTGCGGGCATCGTGGCCGGAGGCGAGCTGCAGCGCGGAGCCACCCGGGCGGCCGGCGAGTTCGGCCACAACAAGACGGCGGCGGCCGCCGGCCGGATCTGCCGGTGCGGAGACACCGGGTGCCTGGAGGCGGTGGCGGGCGGCTGGGCGCTGGTCCGCGAACTGGCCGGCGACGGCAGGCAGGTCGGCAACCTGCGTGACGTCGTCGAGCTGGCCAACGCCGGCGACGTCGTCGCCCGCCGGCTCATCCGCGACGCGGGCAGGCACGTCGGTGAGGTGCTCGCCGCCGCGGTCAACCTACTCAATCCCGCCGCCCTGGTGGTGGCCGGCGACATCGCCGGCGCCTACGACATCTTCGTCGCCGGACTGCGGGAAACGTTGTACGGCAACGCGACCGCCCTGGCCACCCGGGTGCTGCAGATCGCGCCCGCCGAACTCGGCGACCGCGCCGGGGTGGTGGGCAGCGCCATGCTGGTGCTCGACGAGGTGCTCGGTGCGTCGGCGATCGACGCGCTGGTCACACCTTCGCGATGACGTTCTCGGCGAACATCTCCAGGTTGCGGATCTTGGCGTCCAGCGGCTCGGTGTCCTGGCCCATGACGTAGGGGATCCGGAACCCGACGATCACGTCGGTGACGCCCTTGTCCTCGAGCCGTTTGATGCCGTCGGGGGTGTAGGCGTCGACCGAGATGACGTGGATCTGATAGGGCCCGCTGCGCCCCTGTTCCTCGCGGAAAGCGTTCAGTTTCTTCAGTAGTGCATCGAGTTCCTCGGGATCGCCGCCGCCGTGCATCCAGCCGTCGTTACGGGCGGCGCGGCGCAGCGCGGCATCGGCGTGCCCACCGATGAGGATCGGCAGCGGTTGCGACGGGGCCGGGGTCATCTTCGTCTTCGGGATGTCGTAGAACTCGCCGTGGTACTCGAAGTAGTCGCCGGAGGTCAGCCCGCGGATGATGTCGATGCACTCATCCATCCGCTTGCCGCGCCGCGCGAACGGCACGTTCATCAGTTCGTAGTCCTCGGGCCACGGGCTGGTGCCCACCCCGAGTCCGAGCCGGTTGTCGAACAGCGCCGCCAACGAGCCCGCCTGCTTGGCCACCAGGGCCGGCGGCCGGATCGGCAGCTTGAGCACGAAGTGGTTGAAGTGCAGCGTGGTGGTCACCGCGCACAGGGCGGCGGTCAGCACGAACGACTCGATGAACGCCTTGCCGTCGAGGAACTCCCGGTTGCCGTCGGGGGTGTAGGGATACTTCGAATCCGACTCGAAGGGGTAGGCGACGCTGTCGGGGATCGTCATCGCGTGGTAGCCGGCCGCCTCGGCCGCTCTGGCCAGCGGGATGTAGAACGTCGGGTCGGTCATCGCCTCGGCATAGGTGAATCGCACATCGTCTCCTGGCTCGTCGGTGACCGAATACTAGAACGTGTTCTAGTCCCGCCGTGGTGGATCGACCGGAGCCTGCGCCGCAGCCCGCGGCGAGAGGGTGGATCATGATCAGCATGGGACCGTTTCTGCTGCGCGCCGCGCTCACCGGGTTCGCGCTGTGGGTTGTCACGCTCATCGTGCCCGGCATCTATTTCGTCGGCGGCGACTCGACGCTGACCCGCATCGGCGTCATCTTCGTCGTCGCGGTGGTCTTCGGGCTGGTCAACGCCTTCATCAAGCCGCTCGTGCAGATCATCTCGATACCGCTCTACATCCTGACCCTCGGCCTGATCCACGTCGTCATCAACGCGTTCATGCTGTGGATCACCGCGTGGATCACCGAGCACACGACGCACTGGGGTCTGGCGATCGACCAGTTCTGGTGGACGGCGATCTGGGCGGCTGTCGTGCTGTCGCTCATCTCGTGGTTGCTGTCGCTGGTCATCAGGGCAGACTGAGGGCATGCCCGAGCTGCCCGAGGTCGAAGCGCTCGCCGATCACCTGCGCCGCCACGCCGTCGGCCGGACCGTCGCCCGCGTCGACGTCGCGGCGTTCTCCGTGCTCAAGACGTTCGACCCGCCGGTCACCGCCCTGACCGGACAGACCGTCACCGGTGCGCACCGGTGGGGCAAATACCTCGGCATTCAGGCCGGCGACCTGCATCTGATCACCCATCTGTCCCGCGCGGGCTGGCTGCGCTGGTCGGACAAGCTGGCCGCCGCGCCGCTCAAGCCGGGTAAGGGCCCGATCGCGCTGCGGGTGCACCTCGGCACCCCCGGCGAAGGGGCGGGCTTCGACCTGACCGAGGCCGGCACCCAGAAGCGGCTGGCGGTCTGGCTGGTCACCGATCCGTTCCAGGTGCCGCAGATCGCCGCGCTGGGACCGGATGCGCTGGCCCTCGACCAACAGGGTCTGGCCGAGGCACTGACGCCCAACTCGGGCCGCATCAAGACCGTCATCACCGACCAGAAGGTCATCGCCGGAATCGGGAACGCCTACAGCGACGAGATTCTGCACGTGGCCAAACTGTCTCCGTTCGCCACCGCCAACAAACTGACCGAGGCGCAACTGGCCGCGCTGCACGACGCGACGGTCTCGGTGCTGACCGACGCGGTCACCAGGTCGGTCGGCCAGGGTGCCGCGACACTGAAGGGGGAGAAGCGTTCCGGGCTGCGGGTTCATGCCCGCACCGGACTGCCCTGCCCGGTGTGCGGAGACACCGTGCGCGAGGTGTCCTTCACCGACAAGTCGTTCCAGTACTGCCCGACGTGTCAGACCGGCGGCAAGATCCTGGCCGACCGGCGAATGTCCAAACTGCTCAAGTAAGCCCCGGCCGGCTCCGCGTCAATAGGTGGGCCAGGGGCCGTTGGCTTCGAAGTCGGCGGCAAGCGCCACCAGGGTGTCCTCGGCGCCGTGCCGGCCGACGAACTGCACACCGATCGGGATGCCGGAGTCGGTACGGCCCAGCGGCACGCTGACCGCCGGCAGCCCACCGATGTTGGCGAAGTTCGTCATGGCCGTCATCTGTAGGGAGCGTTCGACGATGCCGGCATCGAACTCCGCCCTCGGGGCCGGAGTCCCCACCGGTGCAGGCAGATCACCCATGGTCGGCGTCATCAGCAGATCGAAATCCTGCCACCACGACGCGAGCCGGTAGGTCCAGGTCGACAGCCAGTATCTCGCCTCGAGATACCCCGGCGCTCCGAGCAGCTGCGCTCTGCGACGCTTCTCCTCGTTGCGCGGGGCGAGCTCGCCGTCGCCGAACGGCCGGCCCAGCTGCGCCTCGACCTTGCGAGCCAGCAACTCCACGTCCACGTCAACGATCGTGTCGTAGTACGACTGGTAGGCAGTCTCGTCGAGTGCCCGCGGGGAACCGTCGGTGACATGATGGCCGCGGTCGGACAGCACCCCGGCGATCTGGTCCACCACCGCGGCCACGACGCCTGAGGGCCAGGGCGCCCCCGAGGGGTGCCGGCGCATCACCCCGATACGCTGCGCGACGATCCGCTCAGGCGCAGACCCCAGCTGCGGGCCGGCGATCGAGTAGGGATCGCCCGGAAACCACCGGGCCAGCGCCGACGTCACCGCCGCGGCATCTCTCACCGAGCGGGTGATGACACCCTCCACGGTGGCCCCGGCCCAGGACTCGCCGGCGTCCGGGCCGAGGCTGACCCGGCCGCGGGATGGTTTGAGCCCGACGAGTCCGCAGGCGCTGGCGGGCTGGCGGATGGATCCGCCGCCATCGGTGGCGTGCGCGACGGCGACCATCCCGGCGGCGACGGCCGCTGCCGCCCCGCCACTGGACCCACCCGGGGTTCGGTCGGTGGCGCGGGGATTGCGGGTCACCCCGCACGCCTGCGACTCGGTGACGAACGCGGTGGCGAACTCGGGCACCGTGGTTCGGCCCAGCACGACGAAGCCGGCGTCGGCGATCGCCCGGTAGATGTTGCTGTCGGTCGATCCGGGGATGCGTTCGGCGGCAAGGGCGGTGGTGCCGTAGCGGGTCTCCTGCCCGGCGGCGGTGCACCGGTGATCCTTGAGCAGGATGGGCACTCCGGCGAAGGGGGCGGCCGGGTCGATGCCGTCGCAGTCTGCCAGGGCCTGCTCGAAGCGCTGCCAGCTCAGCGCGTTCAGCTCGGGATTGGTCGCCTCGATGCGCGCGATGGACGCTTCGGCGAGCTCGCGGGCCGATACCAGGCCGTCGCGGATCGCGGCCGCCTGCGCGCACGCATCTTGATCGAGCAGGTCACTCACACCAATCGTCCGTCCTTGGTCACCGGGGTGTCGTCGACGACGATCGAGCAGCCCCGCATCGCGATGTCCAGGTGCGCGAACGAGTCATGGCCGAGGAACGGATGCGGCCCCGTCGACCACAGGAAGTTTCCGGCGAACGCCCGGGCGTCCATACCCATGATCTCGTGCTTGGAGTACATGGCGGTGGCGAACCAGTTGGCGCTGCGCATCAGACCCCAACCCATGTGGGACAACGAACGTGCCCACTGGTCCTCGGAGTCGTCGAAGAACTGCTGTAGCCGCATCGCGTCCGGCCCGCCGGTGATGTTCTCGATCCGCCCGTCGACCACCTCGAGCGTGATGTCGGTCGCCACGTACTCCTTGAACGGCAACAGGATGTCGCCGGCGGTGAGCACGATCCGGCCGTTCGACGTCATCGGCCAGCACACCACCATCGTGGAAGGCCAGTGGTCCCACTTGCCGGGCTTGTCGACGAATCCCTTCTGGAAGCCGGGGTGACTGTCGACGAGGTCGACGGTGAAGTCGGTGCCGGCCTGTGAACGCACGGTCATCGTGGTCGATTGACGCAGCAGCGCGGCCGCCGACTCCACCCGCTCGGTGTCGTCGAGGGCCGGCATGTTGCGCGCCAACACATCCGGTGCGTCACAGATGAAGATGATGCGAGTGCCGGCAGCCAGGATGTCGGACTGCACGGGTGCGTGTACGAATCCCTCCCGGGTGAGATCAACCACCATGTCGGCTGCCTTGAGGGTGTCCTGGATGACGCGATTGTCCAGCACCGACTGCAGTCCGGGCCCGGAACCGGTGTGGGTCACCGGCTCGGGGATCGGGCTGCCCGACGGTGCCACGATGGTCGCCACGTGGGCCCCGAGCTGCTGTGCGGCACCGAACGCGGCGGTGACATAGTCGGAACGGCTGGCGGGTTCGGTCAGTACGATGACGTGTTCGCCGGGCGCGACATTGCACAGCTCGAACTCCCGGACGAACAGCCGCATCAGGTCGACTCCGGTCAGATCCATGATGGTTTCTCCTCTCTGATGACCGCTCGGACTTGCGCAACGAATTGCGCGAACGGTTGCCTATGATGTGTGCGCAATTGCAGGGACGTGGACGGAGGGCTGGCGTGACAGGACAACCGGACGGGCCGGTCACCTTGCGTACCGTCGCAGAAGCGGCCGGGGTGCACGTCTCGACGGTGTCCCGAGCGCTGCGCCGCGCCGCGACCCCGGGGGCGAAGGTCAGCGCCGCCGATGCCCGAATCGTGGCTCTGGCCAAGGATCTCCGCTACATCCCCAACCCCAACGCGGCGAGCCTGACCACGAACCGGTCGACAGCACTCGGTGTGCTGGTGCCGCATCTGACCGACGTCGTGCTCTCGATGGTCTACGACGCCATCGAGGGGGAGGCCGACCGCGCCGGGTACGAGACCTTCGTCGCCAACACTCACGATCAGCCCGCCGAACAGGTCCGCCGGTTCGAACTGCTGCTGGGCCGCCGGGTGGACGGGCTGATCCTGGGCGACGCCCACCTGGACGGAACCAACCTGGCCGAACTGGAGCGCCGCAAGGTTCCATTCGTGTTGGTGTCGCGGCGCAGCCCCGGCCACCTGTCGGTGTGTGGCGACGACTACCGGGGCGGCTACCAGATCGGCGAACACCTTGCCGCACTGGGACATACCGAGATCGGCATCATCGGCGCACCGCCGTGGGCGAGCACCGGTGTGGACCGGGTCAACGGGTGCGTCGACGCGCTGGCCGCGGCCGGTGTCACCGTCACCCCCGACCGCATCCTGGAGCTCGGATTCGACGCCGGCCACGGCCACGACGGCGCGATGCGGCTGCTGTCGCAGCGCTCGGCGCCGACCGCGATCTTCGCGGTCAACGACTTCTCGGCGATCGGTGTGATGGGCGCGTTGCGGGAACTCGGCCGTCGACCCGGACGTGATGTCGCGGTCGCCGGTTACAACGACATCCCGGTCGCCGCCGAGCTGATGATCCCGCTCACCACCGTGCGCAGCCCCCTGGAGGAAATGGGCGTGCGCGCCGTGCAGACCCTGCTGGCAGTGCTCTACGGGCTGCCGACGTCGTCGACGACCCTGTCCACCGAGCTGGTGGTGCGCGAGTCCACGAGAGGCTGAGGCGGTCAGCACGGTCTCGCCGACCTTTCGCGCAGTACCCGGTCGACCACCAGCACCTCGATGGCCTTCATCAGCACGGTGAACAGCAGTGCGTAGACGATCATTTCGGCGGGCCGAAGGTATTTGAACTCCTGCATGATCCGCGCACCGATGCCGTCGGGCGAGGTGATCGCCTCCAGCAGCACGATCAGCTTCCACGAGAACGCGAACGATGTTCTGGCGGCGGCGTCGGCGGCAGGCCGCAGCTGATGCCACAGAACGTGGCGCACATAGGTCAGCGGCCCGAACTTGTAGGCGGCGGCCATCTCGTCGAGGTGGCCGTCACGGGCCAGCACCGAGGCCATGGTGACGTTGACCACCAGCGGCGCTATCGCCAGGATCACCGCGATGATCCCCGAACTCTCGGCGGTGCCCAGGACCAGGATCACGATGATGATGTAGACGATGTCGGGGACGGCCAGCGCGATCGCCAGCACCGGACGCAGGAAGGCCCGCAGCTGCCAGCTGAACCCGCAGGCGACACCGATGGCCAGGCCCGCGGCGACCGAGCCGGCCCAGACCAACAGCACCCGTCGCAGCGTGGTGAGCAGATCGGTGTAGAGCGTGTCGGACGAGAACACCGAGCCGCTGGCCACTGCCAGGTCGGCCAGCGACGGCACCCAGCCGCCGGAAGTCAGGCTGGCCAGTTCCCACAGTCCGAGACCCACCACCACGGCCAGACCAGGGGCGACGAAACGGTTGCGCCACCAGGGCTCTCGCTGCGGCGACCGAGGCGTCGCCTCGGTCGCCGCAGCGGTGGCGAACGTCGTCACTGGGTTTCCCCGGCGGTCGGTTCCCAGACCTGCAGCACCTCGTCGACCAACTCCTCCTCCAACTGCGCCAGGCGCGGGTCGCCGTAGGAACGGGGCCGCGGGAGGTTGACCTCGACCTCTTTGAGGACGGTGGCCGGCCCGCGGCTGAGCACCAGGATGCGGTCGGACAGGTACAGCGCTTCCCTGATCGAGTGGGTCACGAACAGCGTCGGCGTGGCCGAGGTCAACCGCATCCGGTCCAGCTCCACCCGGATCATGCGGCCGGTCACCTCGTCGAGCCCGCTGAAGGGTTCATCCATCAGCACCAGGTCCGGCCGCACGGCCAGTGCCCTGGCGATCGAAACCCGTTGCCGCTGACCACCTGAAAGGTTCATCGGTAGCGCGTCGATGTGCTCACCGACCTGCAGCAGGGACAGGTAGCGTTCGATCTGGGACATCCATTCGGATTTCGGTACGCCGGCGCTGCGCATCGCGATCTCGATGTTGCGCCGTACCGATCGCCACGGCAGCAGGCGGTGGTCCTGGAAGACGTAGCCCGTGCGTAGCCGTCTGCCGACATGATCGGTGACATCGGTCGACTGATAGGTGATATGGCCGGCAGAGGGCGTTTTCAGACCGGCGAGGACGTGGAGCAGGGTGGACTTGCCGCAGCCGCTGGGACCGATGATCGAGACGAATTCGTCCTCGCCGATGCGCAGATCGATGTCTCGCACCGCCGTCTTGCTGCCGTAGGAGATGGAGATGCCTTCGAGATCGAGAAAGCTCATTTGATCGGAGGCCGTGTCGGCTGCGAGGTTGATTGTCATCGGGGAACTCCTGTCCAGTGCTGTGCCCGCGTCTCGAGCGGTCTGATCACCAGGTACTCGGTGGCCAGCAGGATGGCGGCGAACACGATCAGCCACAGCATCACGTCGACGAGGTTGAATTTCGAGAACGACCGGTCGAACTGAAAGCCCATGCCGCTGCTCACCAGGAAGATCTCCACCACCACAACGACTTTCCACAAGTGGGCGTGCTCGTTGCGCAGCGCCGTCATCACCGCCCCGGCGATCTGGGGTACCAGGATCTCGCGGATGTACTGCCATCTCGAGTATCGGTAGGACGCTGCCATCTCGAGTAGGCCGGGATCGATCCGGCGCAGTGCGGACAGCACGACCAGTGCCACGAACGGGAAGATGGTGAGCACCAGCACCACAATCGCGCCGAGCTCCACGTTGCGGAAGAAGGTGACTGCCATCAGCGCGGTGATGGTGCTGGGCACCGTGATGAACACCGTGACGTAGACGCCGGCGAACCTGCCCCAGAAGTGCGACTTCCACATCACCACGGCGACCGCGATGCCCAGCGCCATGCCGATCGCCAGCGATACCAGCACGCGCAGCCACGTCTCGCCGACCGCGGCCCACACGTCGGGATCTCGGAGGAAAGCGGGCAGCTCACCGAGCACGTCGCCGATCGGGGCGATGAAGTTGCTGCCCGCGCCGCTGACCGCCCACAGGGCGATCAGCGACGCGGCTCCCGCACACGAGTACAGCGTCGATCGGGTTCGTCGGCTCAGCATCGGTGATTGTCAGCCGGCAAGGACGGAATCGAGCGTGGCCGAAGGAGCGTTCTCGGGATAGCTGGGCAGCATCCCGTTGTCGACCATCAGCTTGATCCAGTCGTTCATCGCCGTGGCGTCCTCTTCGGTCCACTCGTTGGTGTAGCACGGCAGGTTCTGGCAGTAGGTGACCAACCGGTCGAGTTCGGCGTCGGACTGCGGGTCCAGGAAGGACTTGTACGGCTCCTGTTTGAAGGTCTCGTAGTTGTCGTCGACCATCGTCTGCATCGCCTCGCTGTAGGCGGCGACGACGTTGTTGGCCAGCTCCGGGTTCTCGGTCAGCCAGCTGCGGTTCGACCACAGCATTGCCAGCGGGGGAGCCCAGCCCTCCTTGTCCTGCCAGTATTTGGTGACCTCGAGGATGCGGGTGCCGTCGGCCATCTGCACCGCACGGTCGCCGAACGGCTCGAAGTCGAAGATCGCGTCGACCTCGCCCTGGGCCAGTAGCGCGGGAAGTGCCTCAGGTGAGGACTGCACCAGGGTGAGGTCCTTCTGGACGTCGATGCCCCAACCGTCCTGGAGGGTGAGGGTGAGCGCCTGGGTGGTGCCCGAGTCGTTACCGAAATGCCCGACTCGCTTGCCGCGCAGTTTTTCGGGGCTGGTGATGCCGCTTGCGCCGCTGGCGACGACGCTCGCGGTCTGCGACATCAGCGGGTAGTAGGCGACGGTGTCGTGGCCTTCGGCGTTGGCGATCGCGGCCGAGACGGCGTCGCCGGGGCCCAGTTGTACCTGACCCTGCAGAAACGGGGTGGTGCCACCGGCCGGATCACCTTCGGTGTATTCGAGTGTGAATCCGTACTTCTGGTCGAGGCCCTGCTCCTTGACGAAGACCGGGACGACGCCGAACGGGTCCGGTACGACCCCGTCCATCTTCACGACCGGGGTGTCGGACGAGGAGGTGCTCTCCTGCGAGGGGCCCGACGAACACGCCGTGCCTGCCAGAAGCAGTGGGACTGCCAGGAGTGCGACCTTCGCGCGGCCGCTGCGAATGCTGGACTTCATGTCGGTATGCCTTTCACTGTCTGCGAATGGTTTTGGGGGTCAACGGCTGGACAGGGACATGCCGCGCAGTGGCGTGCCCTGGTAGATCCAGTCGAGTTTGGTGTCGACGTTCTTGTCGACGGCCCGCATCCGGGCATCGCGTTCCCGTTGACGTTCGCCGTCGGGTAGGTGGAACACGCTGCGGTTGTCCATCGCCGCGATCTGGACGGTGCGGGCCCGTTCCGCGCGTCGTCGCACGTAGGCGTCCAGGGCTGGTGCCGCATCGGCGGGGCCGATGCCGGCGAGTTCCTCGGCGAGCACCGCGGCATCCTCGATGGACTGCGAAGCGCCCTGGGACACATAGGGAACCATCGAGTGTGCCGCGTCGCCGAGAAGCGTGATGTTGCCCCGGTTCCACTCGGCGAACGGCTCCTGGTGTTTGAGCGCCCACAGTGCGATGGGGCCGTCTGCTTTGCTCAACAGGGCGATGACGCGTTCATCCCAGCCCGCATAGGCGGTCATCAGCTCGTCGTGGGTGGCCGGCCTGTTCCAGTCGCGCGACACATCCTCGCTGATCGGGAAGATGCCGACCACGTTGATCAGCTGCTGGCGCCGCACCGGGTAGACGACCAGGTGGCCGCCGGGCCCGAACCACACGTTTCCGGCCTGCCAGTCGACCACGAATCGGGTTGCCGGGTCACGGCGCACGGCATCGCCGTCGAGCAGCGTCCGAAAGGCCATGTCGCCGCTGTCGGCGACGTCCGTCGGCCCGCCGATGTGGGCGCGGACGACCGACCGGATGCCGTCGGCGCCGACGACGACACCGGCGGCGACCGAGTCACCGTCGGCGAGTTGAACGCGCGGCCGCAGCGGGTCGGATTCGTCGACACCGACGACGGTGCTGTTGGTCATGATGCGTGCGGGTGGACCGTCCACACCATCGCCTACCGCCGCCGACAGCAACGCGTCGTGCAGATCGGCCCGGTGCACCTGCAGGTAGGGCGCACCGTAGCGGGCGGTGGCGCTGGCGCCCAGTGTCGTCTTGGCGATGATCGAGCCGTCGCGCCAGCGGCGGTTGACCGTCTCCTGCACCTCCAGCGAGATCTGGTCCATCGCGGCCTGCAGCCCGAGATGGTGCAGCACGCGGGTGGCGTTCGGCCCGATCTGGAGCCCGGCTCCGACCTCGCCGAGTGCGGGCGCCTGCTCGATGACGGTGGTCGCGATGCCCTGGGCGCGCAGCGCGGCAGCGGCGGCGAGTCCACCGATACCGGCGCCGCAGATCACGACGTCGAGCTCAGCCATGATTCTTCTCCTTCATCTTCAGCGGGTCCCTCGACGCGGTCGGCGATGAGGTCGGACAGGTAGGGGATCTCGGCGCGGGAACGGTCGATATCGGCCAGGTCGACCGTGGCCACCGCGGTGCCCTCGGAGCGGGCAAGCCCGGCGACGATGTCACCGTTGGGAGCGATGATCCGGCTGTGGCCCGCGAAGTCGGTGCTGCCGCCCGGGTTCGTGCCGGTCAGGCCCGCCGCGGCGACGAAGCATCCGTTCTCCAGCGCGCGGGAGCGGGTGAGCAGCTCCCATGCGTAGAGCCGGCGGCGGCCGAAAGCCGCCGGGATGGCGATGATGTCGGCGCCGCGCAATGCCAGGTCGCGGACGATCTCGGGGAAGCCCGCTTCGTAGCAGATGGCGACTCCGACGGTGCCCCAACGGGTCTTGGCCAGGGCGCCGGGTTCGATGCGTCTGCCGAACGCGCGGCGCTCGCCGCCCCACAGAAATCGTTTGGACGCCGAGGCCAGCACCCCGTCCGCGCCGACGACCACGGCGAGATCGATGAAGTCGTCCGCGGCGGAACGGGTCAGCAATGCGGTGGCGAACACCACATCGTGCTCGTCGGCCCACCGGGTCAATTCGTCGATGTGCTCCGGAGCATGGCTGCTGGCACTGGCGAGGTCCATGTCCAGGTCGTAGCCGGTGGCGAACAGCTCGGGCAGCACCACGACGCCCGCGCCCTGGGCTGCCAGCTGGGCGACCTGCCGCTTGGCTGTGGCGAGGTTGAGGTCGGCGCGCCCCGGTATGGCGCGCAGCTGAACGACCCCGATGCCGAGGGATTCAGTCACGGGTCACCGTCGCAGCGGGAGCCTGACCTTGGGGGACGGCGGTCAGCGGCCCGGTGAACCAAGGGCCGGCGAGGCGACCGAGCGGGTCGAGGACGTCATTGTCCACCCGAAGTCCGTCGTCGAGGACACCGTCGGCGGCATGCACCCGTAGCGCGGTGCCGTAAATCACTGTGTCGGTGCCGATTCGATGCTCCTCACGCAGTGAGCACTCGATCGCCAGACGTGCCTCGGCGATGCGGGGCGGTGCCACCACATCTGAGGTGACGGGCTTCACGCCCGCCAGTTCGAACTCGTCGACCTCCGGGGCTACCGTTTGTCCTGTTGTGCTCACAGCGCTGCGATGGTCGAAGGACGCCACGTTCACGACGAACTCGCCGGTCGCGTGCACGTTGGCCAGGGTGTCTTTCACCCCGCCGCCGTCGCGGGGTCCGATCGAGACGAGCAGGGTCGGTGGCCGGCGCGACGCCACGGTGAAGAAGCTGAACGGCGCCAGATTCAGCGCGCCATCAGCGGAGATGGTCGACACCCACGCGATCGGGCGCGGTTGAACGGTGCTGACGAGCAGCTTGTAGGCCGACGCGGTGTCCAGCGCCGTGATGTCGATCTGCCTGGCCGGCAACGTACCTCCTCGCGATATCGCTTGTGCAATGCTTTGCGCAAGCGGTTGCACAACATGGTTGTGCACGGTGTGGGAAGCGTCAACCGCAGGCGGGGTGGGTAACGGAGACTTAACACGGGCAGGGGTGCGCCGGACGTTCGGGCCGGATGGTGCCGAGTTGTCTAACTCGGTTATCCTGCCGAAATGACTCGGCAGAAGATCCTGATCACCGGCGCCAGCTCCGGGCTCGGCGCCGGGATGGCCCGCCAGTTCGCGGCCAAAGGCCGTGACCTGGCGCTCTGCGCCCGCCGCACCGACAACCTCGAGGAGCTCAAGAGCGAGCTCACCGCGCGCTACCCCGGCATCACCGTCGCGGTCGCAGCACTCGACGTCAACGATCACGAGCAGGTCGCCAAGGTCTTCAACGAACTGTCCGAGGAACTCGGCGGCATCGACTGCGTCATCGTCAACGCCGGGATCGGCAAGGGCTACCCGCTCGGCGGCGGCAAGATGTGGGCGAACAAGGCCACCATCGAAACCAACCTGGTGGCCGCGCTCGTGCAGATCGAGACCGCGCTGGAGATGTTCAAGGCCGCCGGCGGCGGGCACCTGGTGCTGGTCTCGTCGGTGCTCGGCAACGTCGGCGTGCCCGGCTTCAAGGCCGCCTACTCGGCGAGCAAGGCGGGCGTGACATCGCTGGGGCAATCGCTGCGCGCCGAGTATCCGGCCGGCGGCCCGATCAAGATCACCGTGCTGGAGCCCGGATACATCGAATCGGAGATGACGGCGAAGTCCAACTCCACGATGCTCATGGTCGACAACGAAACCGGGGTCAAGGCCATGGTCGAGGCGATCGAGAAGGAGAAGGGCCGCGCGGTCGTCCCGGCCTGGCCGTGGTGGCCGCTGGTCGAGGTGATGAAGCTGCTGCCACCGAGGTTCACCAAGCGTTTCGCCTGAGCTGCTCCCGGTCGCGCGGAAACCGCTGATTTCGCGACGCGGTGTTGCCTATTCTCGACGGCATCACCCATCAGCACGGCCAAATCCGGGGGTCGCGATGACCGACGTCGAACCCGACCGACGGCCCGCGGAGCGCAGCATGCACTTCGACCGTCACACCCCTGCCTACCGGGGACGCTTCGACGACATCACCGCCGAGATGCACCGGCGCTGCCCGCTGGCCTGGACCGACACCTACGGCGGCCACTGGGTGGCCGCAGGCACCAAAGAGGTCTTCGAACTCGCCCGCTGCCCACATGTGTCCAACGACAACGACATCGCCGGCGAGCGCAACGGCTACGCCGGTATCAACATCCCGCGCGGCGACTACAGCGTGGCCTTCCGCGGCGGCATGCTCGAGATGGACGACCCCGAGCACCGGGAATACCGCACCCCGCTCAACGGATACCTGTCGCCGGCGGCGGTCGAGCGCTGGGTTCCGGTCGTCGACGAACTCGTGCGCGCATGTCTGGACGAGAAGATCGAGCAGGGCCACATCGATTTCGTCGACGACCTGGCCAACATCGTGCCCGCGGTGCTCACGCTGGCCCTGATGGGCGTGCCGTTGCGGGAGTGGGAGATCTACTGCGAACCGGCCCACGCGTCGGTCTACACCCCGACCGATTCGCCGGATTTCCCCCGCGTCGCCGACCTGGCGATCGCGTCGGCGACGAGCATCATGCGCCACGTCGAGGACATTCGGGCGACACCGCGGCCCGGTCTCATCGACGCGCTCGTGCGGATGCGCATCGACGGCGAGCCCGCACCCGATGTCGAGATCATGGGCATGCTGATGCTGTTGATCGGTGGCGGTTTCGACACCACCACGGCGCTCACGGCACACGCACTGGAGTGGCTCTCCCAGCATCCCGACCAACGCCGCCGGCTCCGCGACAACCGGGACGAACTGCTCGATTCGGCCACCGAGGAATTCTTGCGTTTCTTCACCCCTGCGCCCGGCGACGGCCGCACCATCGCCAAGGATCTGGAGGTCGACGGGGTCGTGCTCAAGGAGGGTGAACGGCTGTGGCTGTCGTGGGCGATGGCCAACCGCGACCCGCAACTCTTCGACAACCCCAACGAGTTGATTCTGGACCGAAAGCGCAACCGCCACTTCAGCTTCGGTCTCGGGGTGCACCGCTGCGTCGGCTCCAACGTGGCGCGCACGGTGTTCAAGTCGATGCTGACCGCGGTACTCGACCGGATGCCGGATTTCCAATGTGACCCCGAGGGCGCGGTGCACTACGAGACGATCGGCGTGATCCAGGGCATGCAGCATCTGCCGGCGCGGTTCACCCCCGGACCGCGGCTGGGCGAGGGGCTGGACGCCACGCTGGACCGGCTGCAGCGCATCTGCGACGAGCAGGGCCTGGCGGCACCCATCACCGAACGCAGGGAAGCCGCCGTCATCGACTGACTCCGCTCGGAGCCGCTTGACACGACGTTGGGTTTTCCCAACAATCGATTGGGTGAGTCCGGTACGGCGGGGCGAAACTCCACCCATTCACAACCGCATCGGCGTGCTGCGCGCCGAACGGGGCATGACGCGGGCGCAGCTCGCCGAACTGGTCGCGGTGAATCCGCAGACCGTCGGTGCGCTCGAGCGTGGGGATCACTACCCGAGCCTGGACCTGGCATTCCGGATCTGCGATGTCTTCGATCTGCCTGTCGAAGCGGTGTTCTCCCGGGAGCCGTTCACCCCGTTGTCAGCCGAGCTGTACCGCAACGACGCACGACCGAACGGAGGGAGATCTCGTGCCTGACGCCAGCCTGCTCGACCGCTACCAGAATTACCGCACCCGGCAGTTCGTGAAACGCGAACGGACGTATGCCCATTCGCTGCCGAAGTGGCGGAGCCGCGGCCGCCGTCGCTGGCTGGTGCGCGGACTGGCGGGCACCTTCGCGTTCATGTTCGCCGTCAGTCTGATGTGTGCCTTCGGAGTCGGGTGGGCTCCGCTGCTGTGGCTGCCCGCATGTCTGCTCTTCTTCCCGATGTGGCGGATGCTGCAGATCGTCTCCGGGCGCCAGGGCGACGCACCGGACGCCGCGCTGGACGAATATGAGCTGGCGCAGCGGAACAACGCGCGGTCGATCGGGCTGACGATCACGCAGAACCTCATGCTGATCCCGATCTTCTACCTGATCGTCGGATCGGTGGTCACCGGCGGAACCGACACCGACATGGCTTACGCCGGCGGGCTGATGGCGCTCACGACCCTGCTGATCGGTGGGTGCAGCCCGGCGATGATCCTGGCCTGGTCTCGGCCCGACGACGAGTGATTTCGGCGCGCTGGTCGTCGCTCACCGAAGTGTGGTGTCTCGGGACATCGCTGACACTTGTGTCTCGAGACATCGCTGACACTTATGGTGCCGGATGGGGTTCTCGGTTGCGATAGGTGCGGGTGGTTTTGTCGCCGGCTTGGTAGTTGCGGGTGGGGTCTGCGGTGAGTTCGCGGACCAGCCTGTTTCCGCTGAAGATGGTGATGTGGTCACCGTCTCGGATGCTGGTGCATTCGTCTCCGGCCCAGCGCAACCCGACGTTGATCTTGTAGGGCCGAGCGAACAGGTTGCCTGAATTGCGGCCCACGGTGTGGTGCGAGACGAACGCCGGGGTCGGTATCGGTCGGCTGGCTGGGCGGGCATCGGTCGCGGCGGCCATCGCTTCGGCGGGAGTGTCGCCACGCAGAGCCCGGTGGGGCCGGTGATGGTTGTAGAAGGTGCGGAACCGTTGCAGCAATGTATTGAGTTCAGCGATCGTGGTTGCGGGGTCATGGGCAGCCAGCCATTAACCACGACGCTGGTCACGCCAGCCACAGAGCCCGGTGCACCGCCGCGAGCGCCGCCGCGACGAGCGCTCCGGCTGGTGTAGACGAGTCCGTTGTCCGACAATGACATTGACGGGATCCCGCACTCGCTGATGCCAGCCAGCATCACCGATCGTCTGGCAGCTTGCCCCTCCAGGTCAAGGGTTACCCGCGGCCTCCGGCTCACGCGGGTGCCGGTGATCAGCCTCGCTGGTCAGTCCCTCATCCTGCAAGAGGACCAGTCCGGCCTTACGCGTGGCATCGGCGCGGATCGCCACCCAGACAACGGCGAGGGCCAGCCAGAGCGCCGTGATCATCGGGGCCCACCACCCCGCGCCGGTCGGGAAGGGATAGACGTTGTGGAACAGCGTGTATCCCAGCACCGCCAGTCCGACGACGGGAATGAGTGCCTCGTGCGCCTTGATCCCGCCGCTGCGGGCTGCCATGACCAGAACGCCGAGCGTGGCCAGCACGTAAACCACGAGGAGAATGAGTGTGCCGGCTGTGCCGCTGATGGCGAAGATCGCCAACGTCGTTGACGCATCGGCGTACTCGGTGTCTTGCTGCCAGCTGGTCAGTGTGCCGCCGCGCAACAGCGCGAACATCGCGAGCAGGACGGCGAACATCCCGCCGGTGACCGCGAGGGTCGCGTTGGTCGGCGTGCCACGGTTGGCGTGAACCGTTCCGAAGGCACTGAAACTGACACCGTCGCGGCCGAGCGCGTAGATCAATCGAGAGGCGCCCACGCAGCAGGCCAGCATGCACCCGAGCGCCGAGATCGCGGCGCCTGCCGAGACCACCTCGCCTACCCACGGGGTGACGTATCTCGAACCGAGGTCGCCTATGAGCGCACTCGAATCCGCCAAAGCGGTCAGTCCGTTCTCATCGGTGCCGAAACCCATGACGGTGAAGGCAGTCACGAACACGAAGTACACGCCGCCGAAGATGGTCACGCCCAGGATGGCCCGCGGAATGTCACGGCGCGGGTTGCGGGTCTCTTCGCCGAGTGTGCTGGCGGCTTCGAAGCCTGCGAAGGACAGGAAGCCGAAGACGACGCCGAGGAACAATGTCGTGGGGGAGCTGGTGCCAGCGAGGGTGAAGACGGACTTGTCGATGCCCAGCCCGCCGGGTCCGTTGTGTCCTGCGAGCTTCACCAGCACCACGGCCCCGATGAGCAGGATCAGGGCGACGGTGGTGATTTCGATGACCAGGAGCATTCGGGTGCCCCAGCGGGCCGGCCACAGCGTGAGCATCAACATCGGAATCAGCCCTGCGACGCCGATTCCGAAAGCGAGGTTGTCATCCGCTGGGTGTCCGGCAAGCGCAGCGATCAAGCTCGCGCTGAACCTCCCGAAAGCCATCGCTGTCACGACACCGAAGAACAGGTAGGTTCCGATCAGCCCCCACCCGGCGGCCACTCCGGCCCGCGGCCCCAGGGTGGCGCCGACGAATCCGTAGACGCTGCCTGCGTGACGGAAGCGCGCGGTGAGGCGCACGAAGGTGTAGGCCACGATCATGACGCTGATGGTCGCCAGGATGAACGCGAGCGGGATTGCCCGCCCGACGCTGCCGACCATTCCCTGCGGGTTGATGTTGACAGCCATTGACGGCGCCATGAGCGCCAGAGAGAGGCCGATGGCCTCCCAGACGTTCAATTCCCTGCGGAGTTTCGGGCTGTCGGACATTGCTGCTCACCGTCGCCGGGCGATTTCGGCGCGCTGGTCGTCGCTCACCGACGACAGCCACGCCGAAATCACGCGGTGCGGCCCCGTTCGGTGCGGTACCGGCGCACCAGGGCATCGGTCGAGGAATCCGACTGTTCGGCCGGGGACGAATCGCCGGTGAGCACCGGCAGCAGCGCCTTTGCCTGAGTCTTGCCCAGCTCCACACCCCACTGGTCGAACGAGTCGATGCCCCACACGACACCTTCGACGAACACCTGGTGCTCGTAGAGGGCGATCAACTGACCCACCACCGACGGCGTCAGCTTGGTCGCCAGAATCGAGGTGCTGGGCCGGTTGCCGGGCATCACCTTGTGCGGAACCACCTCGGCCGCGGTGCCTTCGGCAGCGATCTCCTCGGCCGTCTTGCCGAAGGCCAACACCTGGGTCTGGGCGAAGAAGTTGCTCATCAACAGGTCGTGCATGCTGCCGGTGCCGTCGGCGGTCGCCAGGTCGTCGGTGGGCTCGCTGAAACCGAGGAAGTCCGCGGGGATCAACCGGGTGCCCTGATGCAGCAACTGGTAGAACGCGTGCTGACCGTTGGTGCCCGGTTCACCCCAGAAGATCTCGCCGGTGGCTGACGACACCGGTGTCCCGTCGGCGCGCACCGACTTGCCGTTGGACTCCATCGTCAGCTGCTGCAGATAGGCCGCGAACCGGGCCAGGTCGTTCGAATAGGGCAGCACCGCGCGTGTCTCAGCGCCGAAGAAGTTGTTGTACCAGAGACCGATCAGGCCCAGCAGCACCGGCGCGTTGGACTCCAGCGGTGCCGTCCGGAAGTGTTCGTCGATCAGGTGGAAGCCGGCCAGGAACTCCGCGAAACGCTCCTTGCCGATCGCGGCCATCACCGACAGCCCGATCGCCGAATCCACCGAGTAGCGTCCGCCGACCCAGTCCCAGAACCCGAACATGTTGTCGGTGTTGATGCCGAAATCGTCGACCAGCCTGGCGTTCGTCGAGACCGCGACGAAGTGTTTGGACACCGCGGCATCGCCGAGCGCGTCGGTGAGCCAGCGGCGTGCCGCGGTGGCGTTGGTCAGCGTCTCCAACGTGGAGAACGTCTTGGAGGCCACGATGAAAAGTGTTGTCGCCGGGTCCAATCCGTCCAGCTTGGCGACCAGGTCGGCGGGGTCGACGTTGGAGACGAACCGCGCCGAGATCCCGGCGTCGGCGTAATGACGCAACGCCTGATAGACCATGACCGGGCCCAGGTCGGAGCCGCCGATGCCAATGTTGACCACCGTGGTGATCCGTTCCCCGGTGGCGCCGCGCCACTCGCCGCTGCGCAGTCGGTCGGTGAACTCGCCCATCCGGTCGAGCACCTCGTGCACATCGGCGACCACGTTCTGCCCGTCGACGCGCAGCTCGGCCCCGCGCGGCAGCCGCAGCGCGGTGTGCAGCACGGCCCGGTCCTCGGAGGTGTTGATGTGCGCGCCGGAGAACATCGCGTCGCGCCGCTGCGTCAACTGAGCCGTGCGCGCCAGGTCGAGCAGCAACGCCAGCGTTTCGCCGGTGATCCGGTGCTTGCTGTAGTCGATGTAGAGATCACCGACGGTCAGCGCGAACTCGGTTCCCCGGGCGGGGTCGGAGTCGAACAGCTCGCGCAGCGTGGTGGAGCCGATCTCGTCATGGTGCCGGGACAAGGCCTGCCAGGCGGGGGTGGCGGTGATGGCGGCGGAATCGGTGTCGGAGGCCATGTTGAGAACCCTAGTGCGGCCGGGGCGGCGAGGGGGTAAATGATGGGGGTATGGATACTTCCGCCCTGCTGGCATCGGTACCAACTGGTCTGTGGATCGGCGGTGAAGAGCGCGCCGGGTCGTCGACGTTCAATGTGCTCGACCCCTCCGACGATCAGGTGCTGGCCACCGTCGCCGACGCCACCGCCGAGGACGCGATCGCGGCGCTGGACGCCGCCGACGCGGTGCAGGCCGAGTGGGCCGGGACGGCGCCGCGCAAGCGCGGCGAGATCCTGCGATCGGTGTTCGAGACGATCACCGCCCGCGCCGACGACATCGCCGCACTGATGACGTTGGAGATGGGCAAGGTCGTCGCCGAGAGCAAGGGTGAGGTCACCTACGGCGCGGAGTTCTTCCGCTGGTTCGCCGAGGAGGCCGTACGTATCGACGGCAGGTTCACCCCGAGCCCGGCGGGCAACGGCCGCATCCTGGTCACCAAACAGCCGGTGGGGCCCTGCTATGCCATCACGCCGTGGAACTTCCCGCTGGCGATGGGCACCCGCAAGATGGGACCGGCGTTCGCTGCGGGCTGCCCGATGATCGTCAAGCCGGCCCAGGAGACCCCGCTGACGATGCTGCTGCTGGCCAAACTGATGGACGAAGCCGGCCTGCCCAAGGGCGTGCTGTCGGTGCTGCCGACCAGCAACCCCGGCGGGGTCACCGAGGCGCTGATCGACGACGGCCGGCTGCGCAAGCTGACCTTCACCGGGTCCACCGGCGTCGGCAAGGCGCTGGTGAAGCAGTCGGCGGACAAGCTGCTGCGCACGTCGATGGAACTCGGCGGCAACGCGCCGTTCGTGGTGTTCGACGACGCCGACGTCGACGCCGCGGTCGACGGCGCCGTGCTGGCCAAGATGCGCAACGGCGGCGAGGCGTGCACCGCGGCCAACCGCTTCCACGTCGCCAACGCGGTCCGCGAGGAGTTCACCGAGAAGTTCGTCAAGCGGATGAGCGACTTCACTCTGGGCAAGGGCCTGGACGAGGGATCCACGCTGGGTCCGTTGATCAACGCCAAGCAGGTGGCCACCGTGACCGAACTGGTCTCCGATGCGGTGTCCCGCGGAGCGACCGTCGCGGTGGGGGGCGTGGCTCCGGGCGGGCCCGGCAACTTCTATCCGGCGACCGTGCTCACCGACGTGCCCGCCGACGCGCGCATCCTCAAGGAGGAGGTGTTCGGGCCCGTCGCGCCGATCGCGGGCTTCGACACCGAGGAGGAAGGCATCGCGGCGGCCAACGCCACCGAGTACGGGCTGGCGGCCTACGTCTACACCCAGTCGCTGGACCGGGCACTGCGGGTCGCCGAGGGTGTGCAGTCCGGCATGGTCGGCGTCAACCGCGGGGTCATCTCGGATGCAGCCGCGCCGTTCGGTGGCATCAAGGAGTCCGGCTTCGGCCGCGAGGGCGGCACCGAGGGCATCGAGGAGTACCTGGAAACCAAGTACATCGCGCTCACCAAATAGTCGGCGCGCACGGGGCGCCAAGTAACCCCGGCCGGCGGCCGCGCGCCTTCCGGATCGCGGTCACCCGAGCCCATAGGATTCCTTGCTCGTAGCCAGCGAGGAGGGCCCCGCGACGTGACCGATGGCCGAGCCGTCGAGACCGGCACCGATGGCCGAGCCGTCGAGACCGGTACCGCCGTCCGGGTCGTCGAATCCGGTGCGGCCGGGAGCGCGGGGCCGGTTCGGGTCGGCCCGCGCCGCTATGTCAGCCCGGGCCGCGGCATCGCGGCGCTCGACGGTATCCGGGCCATCGCCGTCGCGCTGGTGCTGGCCGACCACGGCGGCATCCCGGGGATGTCGGGCGGGTTCCTCGGTGTCGATGTGTTCTTCGTGCTCAGCGGTTTCCTGATCACCTCGCTGCTGCTCGACGAGGTCGGGCGCACCGCGCGGATCGGCTTGAAGGACTTCTGGATTCGCCGGGCCCGCCGGTTGCTGCCGGCGCTGATCGTGATGGTGCTCGCCGTGGTGGCGTTGCGTGACGCGTTCAGCCCCGAGGCCACCGCGAACCTGCGCGACGAAGCCGTCGCCGCGCTGTTCTGGATGTCGAACTGGCTCTTCGTCGCCGAGCGCACCGATTACTTCAGCCAGGGTGCGCCCCCGTCACCGCTGCAGCACACCTGGTCGCTGGCCGTCGAGGAGCAGTACTACCTGCTGTGGCCGCTGGTGGTGGCCGCGGCGGTCGCGGTCCTGGCCGCCGCCGCATACCGCCGCGCAGTGCCGCTCACCCCGCGGGCGATCCGCACGACGGTGTTCGTGCTGGCGGTCGCCGGGGTGGCCGGGTCGGCGGCCGCGACGACGATGCTGGCCTCCGACGCCACGCTCAACCGCGTGTACTTCGGCACCGACACCCGGGTGCAGGCGTTGCTCGTGGGCGCGGCCGCGGCGGCGCTGCTGGTGCGGGACTGGCG
>NZ_JBSWXU010000070.1:0-27312 GCF_056160785.1 Mycobacterium sp. ABE4_509
ACGCCGAGGCGGCCGTGGCCGCGGCGCGGCGCGCCTTCGACGCCGGCGGCTGGTCGACCGACACCGAGCTTCGGGTGCGCTGTCTCGAGCAGCTGCACCGGGCCCTGGTCGAGCACCGCGACGAGCTCGCCGCCCTGACCATCGCCGAGGTGGGTGCCACCGAGTCGCTGTGCCAGGGCGCCCAGCTCGACGGGCCGATCGAGATCGTGCGGTACTACGCCGAGCTGCTCAAGACCTATCCGATGACCGAGGACCTCGGCAACATCGAGAGCCGGGGCATGCAGCACCACCGCTGGGTGGAGAAGGAAGCAGCCGGGGTCGTCGCGGCGATCATCGCCTACAACTATCCCAACCAGCTCGCGCTGGCCAAGCTGGCGCCTGCGCTGGCCGCGGGCTGCACGGTGGTGCTCAAGTCCGCCCCCGACACCCCGCTGGTGACGCTGGCGCTCGGCGAGCTGATCGCCAACCACACCGACATCCCGGCCGGCGTCGTCAACGTCCTCTCCGGTGCAGATCCCGCCGTGGGCGTGGCCCTGACCACGAGTCCGGATGTCGACATGGTGACCTTCACCGGGTCGACCCCGACCGGGCGGGCGATCATGTCCGCGGCCAGCGACACGTTGAAGAAGGTGTTCCTCGAACTCGGCGGCAAGTCGGCCGCGATCGTGCTCGACGACGCCGACTTCAACACCGCTGCCCTGTTCTCCGCCTTCAGCATGGTCACCCACGCCGGACAGGGCTGCGCGCTGACCTCACGCCTGCTGGTCCCGGCGAAGCACAAGGACGAGATCGTCGAGCTGATCAAGAACAACTTCGGGCTCGTGCGTTACGGAGACCCGACCGATCCGAAGACCTACATGGGTCCGCTGATCAGCGACAAGCAGCGCGACAAGGTCGACGGCATGGTCCAGCGCGCGGTGGCGGCCGGGGCCACGCTGGTCACCGGTGGGGAGAAGGTCGACCCCGGCTTCTTCTACACCCCGACGCTGCTCGCCGACGTCGACCCCGACAGTGAGATCGCTCAGGAAGAGGTCTTCGGCCCGGTGCTCGTCGTCATCGCCCACACCGACGACGACGACGCGGTGCGCATCGCCAACAACTCGATCTACGGCCTGTCCGGGGCGGTGTTCGGCAGCGCCGAGCGTGCCAAGGCGGTGGCCCGGCGGATCCGCACCGGCACCTTCTCCATCAACGGCGGGATGTACTTCGCGCCCGACAGTCCGTTCGGCGGCTTCAAGCAGTCCGGCATCGGCCGGGAGATGGGCAGGGCCGGGCTCGAGGAATTCCTCGAGTGCAAGACGCTGGCAGAGGTGATCGGCTGATGAGCGCTTGCGCGAAGAGGAGAGCAGAGCGATGAGCGCTTGCGCGAAGAGGAGAGCAGAGCGATGAGCGCTTGCGCGAAGAGGAGAGCAGACCGGTGAGCAAGCCGTTGGACGGAATCCGCGTTCTCGAGGTCGCGATGTACGGCTTCGTCCCGTCGGCCGGTGCGGTGCTCGCCGAGTGGGGAGCCGACGTCGTCAAGGTCGAGCACGCCGTCACCGGCGACCCGCAGCGCGGTCTGCGCCAGACCGGGCTGTTGCGCGTCGAGGGGGATCCGAACCCCAACATCGAGCACGCCAACCGGCTCAAGCGCAGCATCGGCCTGGACATGTCGGTACCCGAAGGCAAAGAGATGCTGCTGGAGTTGGCCCGCCGCGCCGACGTGTTCCTGACCAGCTTCCTGCCCGGCCACCGCGCGAAGTTCGGCATCGACGTCGACGACATCCGCGCGGTCAACCCGAAGATCATCTACGCGCGCGGCAGTGCACTCGGTCCGCGCGGCGAGGAGTCGGTCAAGGGCGGCTACGACATGACCGCGTTCTGGTGCCGGGCCGGTACCGCCCGCACCATCACCCCGCCGGACATGCCGGGGATGATCGGTCCGCCCGGGCCGGCCTACGGGGACACGATCTCGGGGACGAACCTGGCCGGCGGCATCGCCGCGGCGCTGCTCAAACGCGAGCGCTCGGGCGAGCCGTCCGTCGTCGACGTGTCGCTGCTGGGCAGCGGTCTGTGGTCGATGGGCCACACGGTTGCGCTGACCAAACACCTCGACCAGCGCATGGAGGCGTTCCCGCCCGGGGTGCACGGGTCGCCGATCAACCCGCTGGTCGGCCTGTACCCGACGGCCGACGACCGCTACATCTCCTTCGTGATGATGCAGCCGACCAAGTTCTGGGCCGACGTGTGCCGGCACATGGAGCTCGACGAGCTCATCGACGATCCGCGCTTCGCGACCGCGGAGTCCATCGCCGAGAACACCGAGGCGGCCACCGACATCCTCACCGAGGCCATGAAGAAGCGTCCGCTGGTGGAGTGGAGCGAACGCTTCGCGACGCTGGCCGGACCGTGGGCGCCGGTCCAGGACACCCTGCAGGCAGCCGAGGACGCGCAGGTCCGCGCCAACGAATACCTGGTGCGGGCCGGCGAACTCGAGCTGGTGGCGAACCCGGTCCAGTTCGACGTGGCCGCGCCGGCGTCGGGCCCGGCTCCCGGCTTCGCCGAACAGACCGACGAGATTCTGCTGGAAGTGGGGCTGGACTGGGACCGAATCATCGAGCTCAAGACCGCCGGTGCCGTAACCTGATCGCCCTACTGTAAGTACAACCGGAAGACTTCACATGCCATTCGTCGCGTCCGTCGGGACCTACCTGCCGTGCTGGGGCTCGCCCCTGCAGCGGCTGGCCGGCGATGACGAGGACGCCGTCACGATGGCCGTCGAGGCCGGCCGGGCGGCGCTGGCGGACGGCGGTGCGGTCGAACGCGTCGTGCTGGTCAGCCGCGACCTTCCGTTGCTGGAGAGCAGCAACGCCGCGGTGCTGCTGGCGGGGCTGGGGCTCGACCCCGAACTGGAGGTCGACGAGCGGCTTGGCGGTGCGCCGGCGACGGTGGACGCGGTCAGCTCCGCACGTCCGCGGACCCTGATCATCGGTGCCGACCTGCAACCCGCCGGGGCGGCGGCGATCCTGACCGCAGAAGGCGGACTGCAGGTGCGCACCGCCGCGCGAGTCGCGCGCAGCCTGCCGGTGCGCACCCGAAAGTCCAGCGGCGACGTGCACGACTACGGAGACCCCCGGTTGCTGCACGAACGGGGTCTGATCGCCTCGCTGGCCGCCGCCTGGTTGGACACCCCGGTCGCGGTGGCCGGAGTGGACCACGAACGGGCGGTCGAACTGTGTCTCGGGGATCCGCCCGCGCTGCCCACCGCGGGCGCCAGCGCGAGTCTGTTCGCGCTGGCCGGCTTGGCCGAACGTGGCGCAACGGGTCCACTGGTCGCCGTCGAGCAGGCGATCCTGTCGGGCATCAGCGTCGCCGGCGGATCGGCACACATTCACCGCCGCGAACCCGAACCGCGCCCGATGCCGGACGGTCGGCTGGTCGCCGACGGCGACATCCCCATCTCCCTGGCCGCCTACGAGCGCGCATTCGAGGCGAAGGTCCGTTGGGAGGCGGGACGGTTCACCGACTTCACCGACTCCAGTGACTCTCCGGAGCTGGATTTCCCGCCGCGCTACCGCGTCGGCCCCGACGGCGCGCTGGCCACCGACTACGAATTGGTGCCGCTGCCCCGCACCGGCACGGTCTACACCGAGACCACCGTGCACATCGCCGTCCCAGGGCTGCGCACGCCCTACTCGTTGGTCATCGTCGAGCTCGACGGCGTCGGGGTACGCGCCCTGGTCAAGGTGACCGGAGCCTCGCCGGGCACCGTCGACATCGGCGACCGGGGCCGGCTGGCCCTGCGCCGGGTGGCGGTGCGCTCCGGGGTGCCCGACTACGGCTATGCCTTCGAACCCGACGCGACGGCTTCGTCGACCAGGGGGGCGGCATGAGGCGGGTGGCGATCGTCGGCGCCGGCATGACACCCTTCGCCGAGCACTTCGCGCTCGGTATCAAGGACCTGCTGCCGATGGCCTTTTCCGAATGCGCGGCGTCGGTGGACAAGGGTCTGGCCAAGACCGATCTGCAGGGCGCGTGGTTCGGTGCGATGGGAACCGCCGACGGCTTCCCCGCCGGGATCCTGGCCGACACGCTGGGGCTGCCCGAACTGCCGGTGACCCGCATCGAGAACTCCTGCGCGACCGGTCATGACGCGATCCGCAACGCGATGTTCGGGATCGCCTCCGGCGCCTTCGATGTCGCACTGGTGATGGGTGCCGACAAGCTGCGCGACACCACCACCGCCGACATGCTCTGGGAGTGGGAGGCGATGGTCCGCGACATGGCCTGGGATTACCCCCTCGGCCTGGTGGCACCGGCAGGTTTCGCCCTACATGTTCGCCGATATCTCCACGAATCTCCGGCAACTGAAGAACACTTAGCCATGGTGGCGGTCAAGAACCACCGCAATGGAGTCGACAACCCGAAGGCGCGGCTGCGCTTTGAGATCACGATGGAGCAGGCCCTGAACGCACCGACCGTGGTGACGCCGTTCCGGCTGTACGACTGCGCGCCGCAGAGCGACGGCGCGGCAGCGCTGGTCCTCGCGGCCGAAGACGTCGTCGACCGGTTCACCGACCAGCCGGTGTGGATTCGGGGGGTCGGACTCGGGCTCGATTCGGTCATGCATCAGCACAAGCCGGACATGACCACGCTGCCGGCTACCACCAGGGCTGCCAAGCAGGCCTTCGCGATGGCCGGCCTGTCGCCGGCCGATGTCGACGTCGCCGAGGTGCACGACTTCCTGACCGGGATCGAGTTGATGAGCTACGAGGATCTGGGCTTCGCTGAACGGCTCGGCGGCTACAAGCTTCTGGAGGCGGAGGTGACCAGCGTCGGGGGTGCATTGCCGGTCAATCCCAGCGGCGGGTTGAAGGCCAAGGGTCACCCGCCGGGTGCCACCGGTGTGGCACAGTGCGTCGAGTTGTTTCAACAGTTGCGGGGCGAGGCCGTCAACCAGGTTGACGGTGCCCGGATCGCGCTGGCACACAACATCGGCGGTCCTACGGCAGTATCGGCGGTGACGATCTTGGAAGGGTCTGCGGGCAATGGCGGTTAAGGGGCCGGAACGGTGGTCGACCGGCATCACGCTGCCCAACGGTCTGTCGGGCGTCATGCAGGCTGTCGGTGGGTTCTTCGCGATGGCGCTCGATGCGGTGCGCTACGTGTTCGTGCGGCCGTTCCAGTGGCGGGAGTTCCTGGAGCAGTGCTGGTTCGTGGCCAAGGTGGCCATGGCGCCGACGTTGCTGGTGGCGATTCCGTTCACAGTTCTGGTGAGTTTCACGCTGAACATCCTGCTGCGCGAGCTTGGGGCAGCGGACCTGTCGGGTGCGGGTGCGGCCTTCGGCGCTGTCACTCAGGTGGGTCCATTGGTCACGGTGCTGATCGTGGCCGGTGCAGGCGCCACCGCGATGTGTGCGGATCTGGGATCGCGCACCATCCGCGAGGAGATCGACGCGATGGAGGTGCTGGGCATCAATCCGGTGCAGCGGCTGGTCACACCCAGAATGCTGGCGGCGGGGTTGGTGGCACTGCTACTCAACAGCCTCGTGGTGATCATCGGGATCCTGGGCGGCTACTTCTTCTCCGTCTTCGTCCAGGACGTCAATCCCGGTGCGTTCGCCGCCGGGATCACGCTGCTGACCGGGGTACCCGAGGTGATCATCTCCTGTATCAAGGCCGCGCTCTTCGGGCTGATCGCCGGGCTGGTGGCGTGCTATCGCGGCTTGACCATCACCGGTGGCGGCGCCAAAGCGGTGGGTAACGCCGTCAACGAGACCGTGGTGTACGCATTCATGGCGCTGTTCGTGATCAACGTCGTGGTCACCGCCATCGGTATCCGGATGACCACGGGCTAGGCGGAAGATCATGGGCACCTCAGCGGTATTGCGGTCGCGGTTCCCGCGGCTGATCGGGTTTGCGAGCCGGCCGTGGGACCTGTTCTCACGCATCGGCGACCACACCTTGTTCTACGGCCGTGCGATGGCTGGTGTGCCGCATGCGGCGGTGCACTTCCGCAAGGAGATCATCCGGTTGATCGCCGAGATCTCGATGGGTGCGGGCACGCTGGCGATGATCGGCGGCACCGTCGTGATCGTCGGCTTTCTCACCCTGGCGGCCGGCGGCACATTGGCAATCCAGGGGTACTCGTCACTGGGAAACATCGGAATCGAAGCGCTCACCGGCTTCCTGGCCGCGTTCATCAACGTGCGCATCGCCGCGCCGGTGGTGGCCGGTATCGGCCTGGCCGCCACGTTCGGAGCGGGTGTCACAGCCCAGCTGGGTGCGATGCGGATCAACGAAGAGATCGACGCGCTCGAGTCGATGGGTATCCGGCCGGTGGAGTATCTCGTGTCGACCCGGATCATTGCGGGCATGGTGGCGATCACCCCGCTGTACTCGATTGCGGTGATCCTGTCCTTCCTGGCCTCCCAGTTCACCACCGTCGTCCTGTTCGGCCAGTCCGGTGGCCTCTACGACCACTACTTCGACACGTTCCTCAATCCGATCGACCTGCTGTGGTCCTTCCTGCAGGCGGTGTTGATGGCTATCGCGATCCTGTTGGTCCACACCTACTTCGGCTACTTCGCGTCGGGCGGCCCTTCGGGAGTCGGCGCGGCGGTGGGCAACGCGGTGCGTACCTCATTGGTGGTCGTCGTCTCGGTGACCCTGCTGGTGTCGCTGGCGATCTACGGTTCCAACGGCAACTTCAACCTGTCGGGCTAGGAGAGGCGAGTTGAGCAAGAACGTCGGGCCCGGCCCTATCCATCGTTCCGAGACGACCAGTGCCGCAACGCCGCTGGCGGCGTCCTCGGGTCGCCATTTCGGCGTGTCTCACTACGCGCGCCCGTTGGCCGGCCTCGGCCTGGTCGTCGCGCTGGTCGCTGTCCTTGTCATTGCGCTCGGTATGTTCAACGGCAGCTTCACCAAGACCGAGACGGTCACGGTGGTCTCCCCGCGGGCCGGCCTGGTGATGAACCCTGACGCCAAAGTCAAGATGCGCGGTGTGCAGGTGGGCAGCGTCGAATCGATCACCTACCGTCCGGACGGCATGGCAGAGCTCGAGCTGGCCATGGACCCGTCCCAGATGCGGCTCATTCCAGGCAATGTGAACGTCGACATCGCCTCGTCAACCGTGTTCGGGGCGAAGTTCGTCCAGCTCGAACCGCCGCCCAACCCGTCGGGCACCCTCAGGGCAGGCCAGCAGCTGCAGGGAGATCACGTCACCGTCGAGATCAATACCGTCTTCCAGCAGCTCGTCAACGTCCTCGGCGCGATCGATCCCACCAAGCTCAACGAAACCCTCGGGGCGCTGGCGCAGGCGTTCAGCGGTCGGGGGGAGAAGTTCGGGCAGACGATGTCCGATTTCAACGCGGCGCTCGCCCAACTGGAACCAAGCCTGCCCAATCTGGAACGCGACATCGAGGTTGCCGTTCCCGCGTTCACCGCCTACGCCGATGCCGGTCCTGACCTGGTGTCGATCGTCGAGAACACCACGACGCTGAGCAATTCCATCGTCGATGAGCAGAACAACCTCGACGCGTTCCTGGTCAGCGCCATCGGTCTGGCCGATCTCGGCAACGAGGTGATCGGTGGCAACCGCCAGGGCCTGACTGATGCGCTGAAGGTGCTGGTACCGACGACCGATCTGCTCTACGAGTACCGCAGGTCACTCTGGTGCGGGCTCGGTGGCCTCGTCCCGTTCGCCAAGGCGGCGGCTCCTCAGTTCTCCGGGATCGTCACCTCGTCCGGTCTGACACTCGGTGTCGAGAGGTACCGGTACCCGCGTGACCTCCCGAAGGTCGCCGCCTCGAGCGGCGGCAGGGACTACTGCGACGAACTCGGTCTGCCCGACCTGCCCCCCGAATTCGTGCCGCCACTGGTCGTCGGTGACGTCGGTGCCAACCCCGCGCAATATGGAAACTCCGGCATCCTGCTCAACTCCGAGGGCCTGAAGAACTGGCTGTTCGGACCGCTCGACGGGCCGCCACGCAACACCGCACAGATCGGGATGCCCGGATGACACGATCAACAGGCACACTGCTGAAGTTCACCGCGTTCGGACTCGTCATGGCGGTACTGACGGCCTTCCTGTTCTTCATCTTCAGCGACGCGAGAACCGGCGCGACCCAGCAGTATTCGGCAGTGTTCACCGATGCGTCCCGGCTCACATCCGGTGACAGCGTCCGGATCGCCGGAGTGCGGGTCGGCACCGTCAACGATGTGGAATTGCAGCCCGACCACAACGTGCTGGTCACCTTCGACACCGACCGCGACGTGGCGCTGACCACCGGCACCAACGCGGCGATCCGCTACCTGAACCTGGTCGGTGACCGCTACGTCGAGCTGATCGACACTCCGGATTCGACCAAGATCGTCCCGCCCGGTGGCCAGATCCCCGTCGACCGTACGGCGCCCGCGCTGGATCTCGATGTCCTTCTCGGCGGCCTCAAACCGGTTATCCGGGGCCTGAATCCACAGGATGTCAACTCGTTGACCTCGTCGCTGATCCAGATCCTGCAAGGTCAGGGCGGCACCCTGCAATCGTTGTTCTCGAGGACGTCGTCGTTCACCAATGCCCTTGCCGACAACAACGAGGTGATCGAGCGGTTGATCGACGAGTTGGGAACGTTGCTCGAGACGCTGTCCGCCGATGGCGAGGAGTTCTCCGGGGCGATCGGTCAGCTCGATGAGCTCATCACCGGCTTGTCGGCAGACAGGGACCCGATCGGCAACGCGATCGACGCGCTGGACAACGGGACGGCCTCGCTGGCGGATCTGCTGGCGCGGGGGCGGGCCCCGTTGGCGGGCACCGTCGACGAACTGAGCCGGCTGGCACCCAACCTCGACACCGACCTCGAGCGGTTGGACGCCACCCTTCAGCGGCTACCCGAGGTGTACCGCAAACTGGCCCGGGTCGGTTCCTACGGCGCCTGGTTCCCGTACTACATCTGCGGGATCTCCTTCCGGGCCAGCGATCTCGAGGGCCGCACGGTGGTGTTCCCCTGGATCAAGCAAGAGACCGGAAGGTGTGTGGACGAGTAGATGCTCAAATACCGCGGATCTCAACTGGCCAGAGCCGGCTTCATCGGTGTCGTCCTGATCATCCTGGTGATCGCCGTCGGCCTGCAGCCCGAGCGGCTGCTGTCCTGGGCCACGTCCCTCCGCTACCAGGCAGAGTTCGTCGAAGCCGGCGGACTCACCACCGGCAACGACGTGACGGTGTCGGGAATCAAGGTCGGCTCGGTGTCATCCATCGAACTCGACAACGGCAACGCGCTCGTCGGGTTCACCATCGACGGAAAGTACGCGCTGGGCTCCGGCACCACTGCGCACATCAAGACCGGATCCCTGCTCGGTGAGCGGGTGCTGGCACTCGAATCGGACGGCAGCGGAACGCTGGACCCGGGTTACGTTATTCCGACGTCACGGACGTCCTCGCCGTACTCGCTGACAGATATGGTCGGCGAACTGACCGAGAACACCGCGGACACCGACACCGTCGCCCTGAACCAGTCGCTGGACACGCTGGCCCAGACGCTCGACCAGATCTCCCCGCAGTTGGGGCCGACGTTCGATGGGCTGTCACGCCTGTCGCGGTCGTTGAACAACCGCAACGAAAGCCTCGCCGAGCTACTCAGAACCGCCGGCGATGTCACCGGCATCCTGTCCGAGCGAAGCCGGCAGGTGAATTCTTTGATCCTCAATTCCAACGACCTGCTCGCCGTCGTCAACGAACGCCGCTACGCCATCACCAGCCTGCTGGCCAACATCTCGGCGGTCTCGCAGCAGTTGACCGGTGTCGTCGCCGACAACGAAGAGGAGCTGGCGCC
The DNA here is from genome assembly GCF_056160785.1 of Mycobacterium sp. ABE4_509. Classification (NCBI taxonomy): domain Bacteria; kingdom Bacillati; phylum Actinomycetota; class Actinomycetes; order Mycobacteriales; family Mycobacteriaceae; genus Mycobacterium; species Mycobacterium sp. ABE4_509. Next base: position 9,813 of record NZ_JBSWXU010000070.1, read on the forward strand.
GGCGTTGGAGCGGCTGAACAACGTGACCACCATGCTTGAGCGCAACCGGGAGAATCTGTCCAAGATGCTGCCCGGTGCGGCGAAGTACTACCTGACCCAGGGCGAGATCGTCTCGAACGGCGCCTACTACAACGCACTGGTTCCCAACATCCAACCGGCGCAGCTGCTGCAGCCGTTCCTCGACTATGCGTTCGGATTCCGGCGCGGTGTCGATGCGGGGCAACCGCCCGACAACGCCGGTCCCCGGGCCGAAATACCATTCCCTTACAACAGCATTCCTCAACCAGGAGATCTCCCAAATGACGGCAACCCGTAAGCGGCTGCTGGCCGCCACGGTGGTGCTGCTGGCCATCGCCCTGGTCGCCGGCGCGGCATTCCTGGTTCGGCAGGTGTTCTTCGGACCGAAGACCATCACGGCGTACTTCCCGACCGCGACGGCGATCTACCCCGGCGACGACGTCCGTGTCGCGGGGGTCAAGGTGGGCACGATCGCCGGCATCGAACCAGAGGGCACCCAGACCAAGATGACCCTCGACGTCGCGCGCGACGTGCCCGTGCCGGCCGACGCCAAGGCCATCATCGTCGCCCAGAACCTGGTTGCCGCCCGGTACGTCCAGTTGACCCCGGCCTACCGGGACGGCGACGGGCCGACCATGGGTGATGGCGGCGTCATCCCCGAGAACCGAACCGCCGTCCCGGTCGAGTGGGACGAGGTCAAGACCCAGCTGATGCGCCTGGCCACCGAGCTGGGGCCGGCGGCGGACGAGTCGGGAACGTCGATCTCCCGCTTCGTCGACAGCACCGCCAACGCCTTGGAGGGCAACGGGGCGAAGTTGCGTGAAACCCTTGCCCAACTGTCGGGTGTCGCACGGATCTTCGCCGAAGGCAGCGGCAACATCGTCGACATCGTCAGGAACCTGCAGGTGTTCGTCGGAGCGCTGCGGGACAGCACGCAGCAGATCGTCTTGTTCCAGAACAGGTTGGCCAGCCTGTCCAGCGTGGTCAATGACAGCAGCTCCGATCTCGACGCGGCGCTGTCGGACCTCTCGGTGGCCATCGGTGAAGTGCAGCGCTTCGTCGCCGGCAGCCGGGGGGAGACCGCCGAGCAGATCCGGAGCCTGGGCGAACTCACCCAGATCCTGGTCGATCAGCGTATGGATTTCGAGAACGTGCTGCACGTGACGCCGAACGCGATCGCCAATTTCAACAACATCTACTATCCCAACGGCGGGTCGGTCACCGGCGCATTCTCGTTGGCGAACTTCGCCAACCCGGTGTGGTTCGTGTGCGGCCTGATCGGCGGCGTCGCGAATACCACAGCCCCCGAGACTGCGAAGCTCTGTGCGAACTACCTTGGCCCGGCGCTGCGGCTGGTCAACTTCGGGAACCTGCCGTTCCCGATCAACGCGTACCTGCGGCCGGCGGTGAACCCGGACCGGATGATCTACACCGATCCGAAACTGGCACCCGGTGGCGCGGGCCCCGGTGATCCGCCGGAGCCGCTGCCGTCCGTGTCGGCCTATGTCGGTGCAGGCGATGTTCCACCCCCACCGGGTTGGGGCGCGCCACCGGGACCGCCCGGTATCTACACTACCGATGACGACGCACCGGCGATCCCGTCACCGGCGCTGTTCCCGGGCGCACCGATTCCCGGACCGCCCAACGTGTTGTCCAACATCCCGGCCCAGCCGCAGACGGTCGACGGTCTGCTCCTGCCGCCCACTCCGGCCCCGGCGCCTGCACCGGCTGGGCCACTGCTGCCCGCAGAAGGGACGCCGCCGTCATGATTCGAGGGGTGAAGCAACTGGTCATCGGTGGGTGCAGCATCGCGCTCTCGCTGACGGGCTGTGCATTCCAGGGCGTCAACTCGCTACCGCTGCCCGGTGCAGTGGGGCGAGGCCCAGACGCCGCGAAGTACCACGTGGAGATCGCCAATGTGGCCACGCTGGATTCGAACTCGCCGGTGATGATCGACGACGTCATCGTTGGCAGCGTCGGCGATATGACCGTGCAGGACTGGCACGCCAATGTGGAGATCTCACTCGAACCCGACGTAGTGGTGCCCGCCAACGCGGTGGCCACCGTCGGTCAGACCAGCCTGTTGGGTTCGATGCATCTGGCACTGAACCCGCCGCTGGGCGAGGAACCCCAGGGACGGCTGCAACCCGGCTCCACCCTGCCGTTGAACCGGTCGTCGACCTACCCGACCACCGAGCAGACATTGGCGTCGCTGTCCGCGGTCGTCAACGGGGGAGGGCTCGGACAGCTGGGCGACATCATCCACAACTTCAACCTGGGTTTGTCGGGGCGAGAGCCCGAGATTCGCGAGCTGCTCACCCGGCTGGATGATTTCGTCGGTGTGCTCGACCGTCAGCGCGAGAACATCATCGCCTCGATCCAGCAGCTGGAGCGCGTCGCCGGCACGTTCGCCGGGCAGCGTGACGTCATCAACAAGGCGTTGCAGGACATTCCGCCCGCAATCGATGTGTTGATCCGCGAACGGCCGCGGTTCACCGAGGCGCTGGACAAACTCGGTCAGTTCAGCGACACGGCCGCCGGGTTGGTCGACGATGCCGGCGATGAACTCGTCGCCAACCTGGAGAACCTCGGCCCGAGTCTGGGGGCGCTCGCCGATATCGGCCCAGACCTCAACCTGGCGGTGTTGTGGGCGACTGCTTTCCCATACGGTCCTACGTTCGCTGACCGGATCACCAAGGGTGACTACATCAACCTGTTCGCCATCTTCGACATCACCTACCCGCGGTTGAAGAAGACGCTGCTACTGGGTACCCGGTGGGGGGATGAGAACGCGAAACTCATTCCCGCGCCCGGAGATCCCTACTACCTGAACTACACCTACGACCCGATCAAGCTGGGGGTCGCGCCGCCACCTGACGAGGCATTGCCCTCAGCGCCGGCCGAGGGTGCTGCAGGCGCCATGCCGCCGGCATCCGGGCCGCTGCTGCCGGTGGTCCCGCCGCCGCCGTCGGCGCCCTGGCTGCCGCAGTCGGAGCCGATCACGTCCGCGCAGATCTTCGCCGGCCCGTACGGTGACCAAGCGCCGGTGCCCGCCCCAGACGCGCTCCCTTCGACTCCGGGAGGTGGGGGCTGATGCTGACCCGCTTTGTCCGCACCCAGTTGATCATCTTCACCGTCGCCTCGATCGTCGGTGTCGCGGTGATGCTGTTCGCCTACATCCAGGTGCCCACCCTGCTCGGGATAGGGCGCCTGACCGTGACGCTGGAGTTGCCCGAGTCGGGTGGGCTGTACCGCTTCGCCAATGTGACCTACCGCGGGGTTCAGATCGGCAAGGTACGCGATGTGCGGCTCACCGAAGACGGTGCCGAGGCCATCTTGTCGCTGGATACCTCACCGAAGATCCCGTCGGATCTGCAGGCTGAGGTGCGCAGCGTTTCGGCGGTCGGTGAGCAGTACGTAGACCTGCGCCCGCGTACCGATTCCGGTCCGTACCTGGCCGACGGGGCACGAATTCCTGCGGCGGAAACCTCCGTTCCGCAGCAGGTCGGTCCGATGCTGGACCAGTTGAGTGTGTTGGTCGACAGCCTGCCCAAGGACAGGATTCCCGACCTGCTCGACGAGACATTCCTGGCGTTCGACGGTGCCGGACCTGACTTCGGGTCGCTGTTGGACTCGGGGTCGACGTTGAGCGAAGACTTCAACAGTGTCGGAGGTGAGACACGATCGCTGATCGATGACAGCGGGCCGCTGCTGGATTCGCAGGCCGAGACCGCCGATGCGATCCGGACCTGGGCGCGCAGCCTCAACGGGATCACGGCGCAGTTCGTCCAGAACGACCCGGAGCTGCGGTCGATCCTGCAGCAGGGGCCCGGTTTCGCGCAGGAAGTCAGTGCCCTGCTCAACGAGGTCAAGCCCACGCTGCCGATACTGCTGGCCAATCTGACGACCGTGGGTCAGATCCTGGTGACCTACAACCCGTCGCTGGAGCAACTCCTGGTGCTGCTGCCGGGTGTCGTGTCGGCTCAGCAGTCGTTCGGGCTGGGAAAGAACAATCCCACTGGGCAGGCGTCGGGTGACTTCGCGTTGACGATCAGCGACCCGAACCCGTGCACGGTCGGCTTCCTACCACCTTCGCAGTGGCGCAACCCCGAGGACGAGACCACGCTGGACACCCCGGATGGTCTGTACTGCAAGCTGCCGCAGGATTCGCCGGCCAACGTGCGCGGTGCGCGGAACTACCCCTGCATGGGCCATCCCGGAAAGCGCGCGCCGACGGTCGAACTGTGCAACGACCCCCGCGGATTCGTGCCGTTGGCGATGCGGCAGCACATCCTGGGCGCCTATCCCTTCGACCCGAACCTGGTCGCTCAGGGCGTTCCGGTCGACGACCGGGTGGACTTCGAGGAACGGATCTACGCGCCGGTGGAGGGCACGCCGCTGCCGCCGGGGGCCGTTCCCTCCGGAACTCCGCTGGGGTCACCCGAATTGGCGCCCGCCGGCGCGCCGCCCCCGCCCGCCCCGTATCTCCCTGCGCCACCGACGTACGGCAACCCGGTACCAGAGGGTCCCCTATTGCCCGAGCAGGCGGTTCCCGCTGCCCCCAGTGCATTCGAGGGTGGTGGGACGGTGAGTCCGTCGGTGGCGAGCACACAGTACGATCCGCAGACGGGTCAGTTCCTGACGCCGGACGGACAGCTGCAGCAGGTCACGACAGGCGGGACGGCACCGAAGTCATGGACCGATCTGATGCCGTCCTGAGGGCCGGTATCAGATCGGTCGATCAACTGATCTTCTGCATGCGTACCGGAAGCTCGATGACCTTCGGTGTATTGACGCCACAGGCGCCACTGACACTCTTGGTGACGTTGCGTCCGGCGAAGGTCTCGATGTTCTTGTTGATCCGTTCTCGGGTCACCGGATTGACACCCCACAGGATGAACATCTGATGGCCCGTGGCCCACGTGCCGTTCGGGCACGGCATCCAGTTCGGCACCTCGTGCTCGATGTACCAGAAATCGCTGAGACGGGCGGTTCCGGTCCAGCCGAGGCTGCTGGTCACTTCGCCGTTGCATTCGATCGGGCTCACACACGAGACGTTGACCGTCCAGGTCTCCAGCACCGAGCGCTCATCGATCAGGACCTCGTTGGTCCTGGCCCACTCCCCGTCGGAGAACACCTCCCAGGTGCCGCTGATGTCCACTCCGAAACTCGAGGCCTGGGCGACAGGCGCGCCTCCCACTCCACCGATCGCGGTGATAGCGGCGGCCGCCATGCCACCGACAACTCGCAATGCACGCATGGACACCAGCCTAATCGCGGTTCGTAGCGATGCTCTCCAAAAGCGAGAATTTCATTCCGGCACATGGGAAAATGCGCGAGTGCGTTCCCTCCTCGCCACACTGGCTGCCCTGGCCGCGCCCGCCTGGGTGATCACCGGACCTCCTGCGGCCGCTCAGCCGCCCCTGCCGCCCGCCGGAGCGGAGTGCAACTATCCGAACTGCACCCCGGGGATCCAGCCCAATGTGGTTCTGGGTTCGTATTGCAGCAACACCACCTATTACGCTTTCGGGGTCACCGACTGGGGCCGGCTGGTGTTCTGCGGGTCGCCGAGACGCTACGAGCCGCGGTGGTTCCGCTCACCCGAGATGCACGGAATCAAGAACGAGGGCGACCTCTGTCCCGCGCTCGACGGCGAGATGGCGCAGGCCCCGGACGGGTTGATACTGACTTGTGTCGCGAAGGACAACCGGTCCTACTGGGCGCGCGCCGACCAGTCGGTGGGCGGCGGCAATCCGCCGCCGCAGTAGTCACACGGTGATCACCAGGGCCGGATCGAGCACAGCGCGCCCTTGGTGCCCGAGTCGGTAGCCACCACGACGTCGTCGACGCGCAGTTCGCAGACGAATCCCGGTTCGTCCAGCGGTGCTGTCGTGGGGCCGGGAAGACCGACCACGACCATCGCCCAATCGTCGGGATTGGCCAGGGTTGCTTCCAGCACCCAGGGCTGGCCCGGTCCCAGATTCGCTTCCGCATTCGGCGTGTAGAGGTACGGGTTATGGCTGTAGTCGGCCCAATTGGGTGGGTCGATGTCGCGGTAGTAGATCTCGGCATTGGCGATGTCCTGGCTGGCGCCGACGGTGTAGCGCACATGGTGCATCGCAGGCTGTGCCCCGGCGGGCGCGCCGGTGAGGACCGCGGTCGCTGCGAAGGCGGCAACCACAGCCGCGGCGGCACCGGGAAACCACTTGCAGAACAGCATTTTCAGATACTAGAACGTGGTTTCCCGGCGCGTGCGGGTTTCCCGCTGAGCCAGTAGGTCAGTCGACCGGAGTGAACGTGATGTTCAGTTCGGTCAGCCCGCGCAGGATGAACGTGGGTTCGTAGTTGTAGCTGCGCTGTCCGGGGGGCCCGTGCTTCTCCGGATCGATGGCGATGTCGGCCATCCGGTCCAGGATTCGCTCGATCGAGACGCGGCCCTCGACGCGGGCCAGCGGTCCGCCCGGGCACGAGTGCACGCCGCGGCCGAAGGCGATGTGCTCGCGCACATTCTTGCGGTCCAGGTCGAACTCGTGGGGGTGGTCGAAGCGGCTGGGGTCACGGTTCACCGCGCCCGGACACACCATCATCATCGTCCCGGCGGGCACGTCGAGGTCCCCGATCTTGGTGTGCTTGCGTGCCAGCCGGAACTGACTCTTGACCGGCGCATCCATCCGCAGCGCTTCCTCGATGAAGATCGGGATGCGGCTGCGGTCCCGGCGCAGCGCCTGTTGGATCTCGGGTTGGTCGCCCAGCACCCGCAGCGACGCCGAGAGCAGCTTCGTGGTGGTCTCCTGGCCGGCGGCGAACAGGAATGTCGCCGAGCGGACGACCTCGATCAGCGGCGGCGTCGAACCGTCCGGGTACTTCGCTGTCGCCAGTGCGGTCAGCACGTCGTCGCGCGGGTGTTCACGCCGCTCCTCGAGGTAGCCGAGGAACTTCTCGTCGAGCCACTCCAGCGGGTTGGCGCCGACCAGGTCGCTGTGGTCGAGCGAGCCCACGTTGGCGCCCGGCCGCGGAGCGCCGAGCACGGTCCGGAACTCTTCGTGGTCGGCTTCGGGAACTCCGAGCAGGTCGGCGATCACCAGCAGGGAGAACGGCTTGGCATAGGCGCTGAGGAATTCACAGTGGCCGTCTTTGACGAAGTCGTCGAGAACCTCGTCGGCCAGTCGCCACATGAAGTCCTCGTTCTCCTTGAGGCGGCTGGGCGTGAGGAGGCGATTGAGCAGCGAGCGGGCGTCGGTGTGCTCGGGTGGGTCCATCGTGACCATGTGCTCGTACATCGGCATCTGCGACCGGTGTGCGGCGATCTGCTCGTCGATGTTCTCCCCTTCCGGGGTGAACGGCAGTGGCGGGAACGGGCCGGCCACCGAGATGCACGACGAGAAGGTATCGCTGTCCTTGAGGACCGTCGCGGCCTCCTCGTAGCCCGTGACAGCCAGCACGCCGTGGTGCGGTTCCTTGACGATGGGGCACTTGCTGCGCAGGTGGTCGAAGTACGGGTGTGGGTCAGGCACGAGAGCGGGGTCGGTGAAGTAGTCGACCGTGTCGAAATCGGTCATATGCGGCGCCTCCCGGGGCTGGCGGGTCACCCGATGGGTGAAAGGAACAGTCGAGAACACTCAAAATGCTGAGCACCTGCTTAGCATGCTGTAAGAGTTAGGGTCAAGGTCGACGCGACGAAAGCACGGCAAACACGCAGGAGTTCAGAATGGCATCGCCGAGACGGATCGGGGCGCCAGACGCGAAGAATCGCGTCGTACTGCTCGATGCCGCCGAGCACCTGCTGCTCGAGGAGGGATACGCGGCGGTCACCTCGCGCCGCATCGCCGACCGGGCAGGACTCAAGCCGCAGCTGGTGCACTACTACTTCCGCACCATGGAAGACCTGTTCCTGGCCGTGTTCCACCGACGGGCCGAAGAGGGACTGTCGGTGCTGGCCACCGCGCTGAAGTCGCCGCAACCCCTGTGGGCGCTGTGGCGGTTCAGCACGGCGCCCGAGGCCACCAGGCTGACCATGGAGTTCATGGGTCTGGCCAACCACCGCAAGGCCCTGCGCGCCGAGATCGTCTTCTACGCCGAGCGGTTCCGCCAGGAGCAGAACAACGCGATCGCCGAGGCGCTGAAACGCTACAGCTTCGACACCGCCGATGTTCCGCCGATCGTGTGGACGGTGTTCGCGACCAGTGTGTCCCAGGCTCTGGTGATGGAACGAGCGCTGGGCATCAGCACCGGCCACGACGAAACCTTCGCGTTCTGCGAACGGTGGATCCGGCGGCTCGAAGGTGAACCGCTGCCGGAGCTGGCGAAAGAGACGGCGAACTCTGCGGTCAGCTCCCGGTGACGAGGCAGCTCACCAGGGCTGCATCGGCACCGGCCTCGGCGGCTACAGCGACAGGATCGTCGCCGAGGCGGTCCCCGGGGCCCCGTACACCTGGGCAAGCCCGACCCGCGGCGAGCCGGGCACCTGCCGGTCGCCGGCCTCGCCGCGTAGCTGGCGGACCAGCTCGTGCATCTGGCGCAGCCCGGATGCCCCGATCGGCTCCCCGTTGGCGATCAGCCCGCCGTCGGTGTTGACCGGGATGCTGCCGTGGATCTCGGTCGCCCCGTCGGCCAGCAGCTTCTCCTGCTCCCCGTCGGCGCACAGCCCCGTTTCGGCCATGTGGATCACCTCGGCTCCGGCGTCGGTGTCCTGCAGCTGCGCGACGTCGACGTCTTCGGGGCCGATGCCGGCGGCCTCATAGGCGGCCTTGGCCGCATACACCGTCGGTGAGACGTCTTCGTCGAGCGGCGCCGAGGTCGCGTGCACCTCGTAGGCGCCGAAGGTGCGGGTGCGAATCTCACTGGCGCGCACGTAGACCGGCGTGTCGGTGAACTTGTGGGCGATGTCGGCGCGACACATGATCACCGCCGCCGCACCCTCGTCCGGGGCGCAGAACATGTACTGCCGCAGCGGGTAGTTCAGCACCGGCGAGGCCATGATCTCGTCCACCGAGATCTCCTTGCGGCGGAAGGCGTTCGGGTTCAGCACGCCGTTGCGGAAGTTCTTGTTGGCCACCCGCGCCAGCGTCTCCTCGGAGATGCTGTGCTTGTGCAGGTAGTGGTTGGCCTTGATCCCGAAGAACTTGGTGGTGACGAACTGGCCGTTCTCGGCGTACCACTGCGGTAGCGCGAGCTTGGCGGGATCGTCGGTGAACGCCCCGCGCGGGTGCTTGTCGAGCCCGATGGCGATCCCGAGGTCGTACTTGCCCAGCCGGATGGTGTCGGCGGTCTGCTGGATGGCCGACGCGGCGGTGGCGCAGGCGTTGAACACGTTGGTGAAGGTGATGCCGGTCAGGCCCACCAGCCGGGTCACCGCGTCGGGGTTGGACACCTCGTAGCTGCCGCCGAAGCCGAACTGGATGTCCTTCCATTCGACACCGGCGTCGGCCAGGGCGGCGTGAATGGCGTCGGCGCCCATCTCCATCGCGGTCTTGTCGAACCGGCCGAAGGGGTGCAGGCCCACCCCGATGATGGCTACGTCGTTGGTCATGTCTCAGGTCCCCCTATACCGGCTGAAATGCGAACGTCATGACCTCGGTGCCGTCCTCGTCGGTCGTGAACGGAATCATGGTCAGTTCGACCTCCTGACCGAACTGCAGCTTGGCGGGGTCGTTCTCGGTCAGGCGGCCCTCGACGCGGATGACGTCATCGAGCTGCACCAGGCCGACGCCGAACGGGACGAAGTCCTTACCGGTCGGGCCCTTGAACGGAGCGCCGGGAGGAAAGCCCTGCGTCGTCCAGGCGACGACCTTCCCGCGGCGGGGCAGTAACACGTCGGACATTCGAGAGCTGCTGCAGCGTGGGCAGTTCTGCTGGACGGGGAACGTGGTGGCGCCGCAGTCGGCGCAGCGGCTGCCGATCAGCTGCGGTGCCTCTTCCGGCCACGTCGAGATTTCGGGTGCGAGAGCCCGCTGAGAGGTTGACACCCGGTTGACGATAATCGGAAATGGCGTTCTCGTCTAGAGAGAATAGAGCGGCGCCACCGTGTCGCCTCGTCCACCGCGAACGTGCGTTCCCTGTCGCGGTTGGGCGTGCCGCGGCTACCGGGAATGCACGTTCGCGGGGGGTGGTTATTTGAGGAGGGCGCGGCTCATGACGACGCGTTGGATTTGGTTGGTGCCTTCGTAGATCTGGGTGATCTTGGCGTCGCGCATCATGCGTTCGACGGGGAAGTCGCTGGTGTAGCCGGCCCCGCCGAACAGTTGCACGGCGTCGGTGGTGACTTCCATGGCCACATCGGAGGCCAGGCACTTCGACGCCGCGGAGATGAAGCCCAGGTCTGCTTCGCCGCGTTCGGCGCGCGCGGCGGCGGTGTAGACCATCAGCCGGGCGGCTTCGACCTTCATCGCCATGTCGGCGAGCATGAACGCCACTGCCTGGTTCTCGGCGATCGGGCGGCCGAACTGTTTACGGTCTTTGGTGTAGGCGATCGCGGCATCCACCGCGCCCGCCGCGATCCCGACGGCCTGGGCGCCGATGGTGGGGCGGGTGTGATCCAGGGTGGCCAACGCGGTCTTGAACCCGGTACCGGGCTCGCCGATGATCCGATCACCGGGGATGCGGCAGTTCTCGAAATACAACTCGGTGGTCGGCGAGCCCTTGATCCCCAGCTTTTTCTCCTTGGGTCCCACGCTGAAGCCCTCATCGGTTTCGTGGACCATGAACGCCGAGATCCCGTTAGCCCCCTTGTCCGCATCGGTGACCGCCATCACCGTGTACCACGACGAGCGGCCTCCGTTGGTGATCCAGCACTTGGTGCCATTGAGCACCCAGCCGTCCCCGTCAGCGGCCGCGCGGGTGCGCATCGCCGCGGCATCCGAACCGGCCTCGCGCTCGGAGAGCGCATAGGAGGCCATCGCCTCCCCGGCCGCGATCGCCGGCAACACCTGAGCCTTGAGCTGCTCAGAACCGCGCAGGATCAACCCCATCGTGCCCAACTTGTTGACCGCCGGAATCAACGACGCCGAGGCATCGACGCGCGCCACTTCCTCGATCACAATGCACGCCGCCACCGAATCGGCACCCTGGCCGCCATATTCCTCGGGGACATGCACCGCGTTGAACCCCGAAGCGTTCAACGCCTCCAACGCCTCGACCGGGAACCGCGACTGCTCATCCACCTGCGCGGCAAACGGCGCGATCTCCTTCTCACACAGAGCACGGATCGCCGCCCGCAACTCCCGATGCTCGGCGGGCAACTGGAACAAATCGAAATCAGGATTCCCGGTCAACGTCGTACTCCTCATGCAGGGTTTCTCACGGAACTGAATACCGATGATACGGTACTCAATACCAAAATGTTAGAGGTGATCATGGTCAGTGGCGTGGAACCGGTCCGCGATCGTCTGGTCGAGGCTGCCTTCGCGCTGTTCGGCGAGCACGGTTTCGAGGCCACGAGCGTGGGTGACATCGCGGCGAGAGCCGGGGTGGGGCGCACGACGTTGTTCCGGCACTTCGGGTCGAAGGAAGCCCTGATCTTCCCGGACCACGACGCGCTGCTGCGCCGGGCGAACGAGCATCTGACCCTGGCCGGCCCCGACACCATGTCCAGCGCCGTACTCGAGGTGGCCGCTGCGGTGTTCGACCAATACCTCGCCGAGGGGGAGCGGGCCCGGATCCGCTACCGGCTCACCCGCACGGTCCCGGCGCTGCGCCAGTACGAGGTCGCCACCGTCGCCCGGTACGCCGCGCTGTTCGCCAGCCACCTCAACCGGGTCTCGGCGGGAGATCCGCCGGCCGCGCTGCGCAACGAACTGTTCGCCAACGCCGTCGTCGTCGCGCACAACCACGTCCTGCGTCGATGGCTCCGGGGCACCGTCGAGCATCCGCACGACGAGCTGGCCGACGCCCTGGTGTCGACGCGGATCCTGCTCCGTGGGCGTGATGGCGCAGACGGGGACGAACGCACAGCCGTGGTGTGCCTGTCGACCAGCGAGCCGCTGGATGATCTGCTGCCGCGGCTGCGCCGGGCGATCGAGGGCGGTTGAGGGCTCGCTACCGTCCCTTGTTCATCACCTTGTCCGCTGCGGCCCAGTGCTCGTCGGACACCCACAGCTCGGCGAACGCGGCGACGGCCTCGGTGGTGGGAACGCCGCGCATCACCCGCTTGACGTGTCCGGCCGGCCTGGTGGCCAGGGTGCGGGCGATCAGCCGCCACTGTTCGTCGAACGAGGCCCGCGGGATCACCTGGTCGATCAGCCCGATGCGCTCGGCTTCGGCGGCGGCCATGATGCGACCGGTGCCGGCCAGCAGCAGGGCCTTGCTGTAGCCCACCAGCTCGACGAGACGCTCGGCACCGCCCCACGCCGGCATGATCGCCAGGGCCACCTGGTTGAAGCCGATCTTGATGTCGTCGGCGGCCAGCCGGATGTCGGCGGCCACCGCGAACTCCGCGCCGCCGCCGAGCGCGTGACCGTTGAGAGCGGCGACCACGGGGGCGGGAAACCGGGCGATGCGATCGCAGATCGACCGCATCCGGAAGGACATCGCCGCGGCCTGTTCCTCGGTTCGCAGTGCGCTCAGTTCCTTGAGGTCGCCACCGGAGACGAAGGCGCGGTCGCCGGCGCCGGTGAGTACCAGTCCGCTCGCCCCTTCGGCGCCGTCGAGGGCCTTGTCGAGCTGCCCCATCGTCTCCAGCGAGATCGCGTTGCGGGCCTGCGGCCGATCGATGGTGATGATCGCCAGACCGTTGTCGAATTCGAGCCCGACCGTCATTCATTCTCCATCTGCGGTATTGGCATTCTCGTTTGCGGAGAATAACATCGCGATGTTATCTCCTCGCCGACGGAAGGCGGCCCACCCCAGCATGCGAAAGATTCCTGCCGAGTTGATCGAGCGCTACCAGCAGGCGGGGTGGTGGACCCAGGAGACCCTCGGGGATCTGGTGGCTCGGGGACTGCACGACAGCCCGGACGCCAGCTTCTGCGTGCATTCGGCAGTCCGGCCCTACCGCGGGACCTTCGCCGACGTGGAACGCGACGCACGGCGGCTGGCCGCCGGGCTGCATGCCCGTGGAGTGGGTCCCGGGGACGTGGTGGCGCTGCAGCTGCCGAACTGGCGTGAGGCCGCTGTCACGTTCTGGGCCTCGGCGATGCTGGGTGCGGTGATCGTTCCCGTCGTGCACTTCTACGGGCGCAAGGAACTAAGCCACATCCTGGCGACCTCGCGACCCCGCGTGTTCATCACGACCCCGGAGTTCGGCCGGCTGCGGTATTCGGCGGATCTGTGCGCCGATGTGCCGATGGTGGGGTTGGTCGGTGAGACCGGCAGCCTGGCCGCGCACGAGCACCGCTTCGAGGACCTGCTGGCCGACGAACCCATGATGGGCACCCTGGGTGCCGATCCGGCCGCCCCGGCGTTGATCGCCTTCACCTCGGGGACCACTCGGGATCCCAAGGGGGTCATCCACAGCCATCAAACCCTGAGCTGCGAGACACGTCAGCTCCTGGAGAACTACCCGCCCGACCGGGGACGTCAGTTGACCGCGACCCCGGTCGGGCACTTCATCGGCATGGTCGGTGCCCTGCTGATCCCGGTGCTCGAGGGCGCGCCGATCGACCTGTGCGACGTGTGGGATCCGGGCAGGGTGCTCGAGCTGATCGAGCGCGACGGGCTGTGCATCGGCGGTGGCCCGCCGTATTTCGTCACCAGCCTGCTCGACCATCCCGACTGCCGGCCCGAGCATCTGCGGCACTTCACCACGGTCGGACTGGGCGGGTCGTCGGTGCCGGCGGCGGTGACCCAGCGGCTGAGCGACCTGGGGATGTTCGTGTTCCGCGCCTACGGCAGCACCGAGCACCCCTCCATCACCGGTTCCGGTCCCGATGCTCCCGCGGACAAGCGGCTGTTCACCGACGGCAACCCACGCCCGGGGGTCGAGATCCGGCTCGGTCCCGACGGTGAGATCTTCAGTCGCGGGCCTGACCTGTGCCTGGGCTACACCGACGATGACCTGACCGCGCAGGCGTTCGATTCCGAGGGCTGGTACCGGACCGGCGACATCGGTGTGCTCGACGACGACGGCTATCTGACCATCACCGACCGCAAGGCCGACGTCATCATCCGGGGCGGGGAGAACATCAGCGCCCTCGAGGTCGAAGAGGTGCTGATGTCGATGCCCGCGGTCGCAGAGGCGGTCGTCGTTGCCGCGCCGGACGAGCGGCTCGGCGAGCATGCCGCCGGGGTGCTGCGGATCCGCGACGGCGCCGTGATGCCGACGCTGGACGAAGTCCGTGCGCACTTCGCGGCCGAGGGAGTGTCCCGCCAAGCCTGGCCGGAGCAGTTGCTGCAGGCCGATGACTTCCCGCGCACGGCCAGCGGAAAGGTGCAGAAGTTCCTCGTCCGGCAGCAAGTGCGTGACGCGCACCGCGATGCCGGGGCCGATATTGCCACGACAACCCACGTGAGAATATGATTCTCACGAGACGATAAAGGAGTTTTCCATGGGGCAACTGTCACACCGGGTCGATATCCCGTTCCCGCTCTTCGATGCGGACAACCATCTCTACGAGCCGCCTGAGGCGATGACGAAGTACCTGCCCAAGGAGTACAAGGACATCGTCCAGTACGTCGAGGTCAACGGTCGCACCAAGATCGCGATCAAGGGGCAGATCAGCAACTACATCCCGAACCCGACGTTCTCCCACGTCGCCAAGCCGGGCGCCTGGGAGGAGTACTTCAAGTTCGGCAATCCCGACGGCAAGAGCAAGCGCGAGCTCTTCGGTGAGCCGATGCGCTCCATCCCGGCGTTCTTCGAGCCCGAACCGCGGCTGAAGCTGATGAACGAACTGGGCGTCGACCGGTCGCTGATGTTCCCGACGCTGGCCAGCCTGATCGAGGAGCGGCTGCGCGACGATCCGGTCGCCATCCACGTGATCATCCACTCGTTGAACCAGTGGCTCGACGAGGTCTGGGGCTTCAACTACCAGAACCGCATCTTCACCACCCCGGTGATCACGCTGCCGATCGTCGAGAAGGCCATCGAAGAGCTGGAGTGGGCGGTCAAGCGCGGCGCCCGCGCCATTCTGGTCCGGCCGGCTCCGGTGCCCGGGTTCCGCGGCCCGCGCTCGTTCGCGCTGCCGGAGTTCGATCCGTTCTGGCAGAAGTGTGTCGAGTACGACGTGTTCGTCGGTATGCATTCCTCTGACAGCGGCTACTCGCGTTACACCTCGGAGTGGGACGGTGTCGCGCAGGAGATGCTGCCGTTCCAGACCAACGCGATGTCGATCCTCAACGAGTGGCGCCCGATCCAGGACGCGGTGGCCTCCTGGGTGATCCACGGTGCGCTGTTCCGGTTCCCGAAGCTGAAGGTCGGCATCGTCGAGGCCGGGTCGAAGTGGATGTTCCCGCTGCTGGACTCGATGGCCGAGGTGTACAAGAAGGCGCCGGAGTCCTTCCCGAGCAATCCGATGGAAGAGATCAAGAACCGCATCTACATCAGCCCCTTCTACGAGGAGGGCATCGACGACCTGATCAACCTGGTCGGCGTGGATCAGGTCCTCTATGGATCTGACTGGCCGCACCCGGAGGGTCTGGCGGAGCCGACGCACTATGTGACGGCTCTCGAGCACCTCTCGGTCGACGACCAGGCCAAGATCATGGGCGGCAACCTGGGTCGCCTCGTCACGGTGTGAGGTTGCGGCGCCGCGCTGCGACGATCAAGGGCGCCCAGCGCCCGTTGAGGAGTAGCGCAGAATGAGACGGTGGCAGACCCTCCCTGAGTTGGTCGCCAGCGCGGCGGACCGGTTCGGCGACGCGGAAGCGGTCGTCGACGGTCCGCTGCGCTTGTCATTCACAGAACTGGCCGAACGCATCCGTTGCGCTGCAGGAGCGTTCGCCGACTTCGGTATCGAGAAGGGCGACCGCGCCGCGGTATGGGCGCCCAACTCGGCGGAGTGGATCATCGCCGCGTTCGGGCTGCTCACCGCCGGCGGGGTGCTCGTCCCGGTCAACACCCGGTTCAAGAACGAGGAAGCAGCCGACATCATCAGCCGCAGCGGGGCCAAGGCCGTTCTCGTTCAGCAGGGTTTCCTGGGCAACGACTACAGCGCGCCCGACGGGATTCCGGTTCTCGATCTGAAATCCGGCTTCCTCTCCGGCGGAAAGCCTTTCAGCCGCCCGGTACAGGGTTCCGACATCTCCGACATCATCTTCACCTCGGGGACCACCGGCCGGCCCAAGGGCGTGATGATGAATCACAGCCAGAACCTGCGGCTGTACGAGGAGTGGTGCGACCTGGCCGATCTGCGCGAGGGCGACCGCTACCTGATGGTGAACCCGTACTTCCACACCTTCGGGTACAAGGCGGGACTCATCGCATCGTTCATCCGTGGCGCCACGATGCTGCCGGTCCCGGTGTTCGACGTGGACAAGGTCGTCGAACTCATCGCCGCGGAGAAGGTCACCATGCTGCCGGGCCCGCCGACCCTGTACCACTCGCTGTTGTCGGTGCCGGACAAGTCCAAGTTGGCGACCCTGCGCGCCGGTGTCACCGGCGCGGCCGACATCCCGGTCGAGCTGATCCGGCGGGTGCACGAGGAACTGCCGTTCAAGACGGTGGCGACCGGCTACGGGCTGACCGAAGCCGGCACGGTGACCCTGTCGCGGCCCGGGGACTCGTTCGAGGACATCGCGACCACCGCAGGCGTGGCCTGTGACGGCGTCGAGGTGCGCATCGCCGACGACGGTGAAGTGCTGGTGCGCGGCTACACCGTGATGCAGGGCTACCTCGACGACCCGACCGCCACCGCGGAGACGATCGATGCGGACGGCTGGCTGCACACCGGTGACCTCGGCACGCTCGACGAGGCGGGCCGGCTGCGCATCGTCGGCCGGAAGAAGGACATGTTCATCGTCGGCGGCTTCAACGCCTACCCGGCCGAGATCGAGGGCTTCCTGCTCGAGCATCCGGCGGTGGCCCAGGCGGCGGTGATCGGGGTACCCGACGACCGGATGGGCCAGGTGGGCAAGGCTTTCATCGTCACCAAGACCCCCGAGGGCGGATCCGCCGCGCCGACGGTCGCCGAGATCATCGAGTGGAGCCGCGACCGAATGGCCGGTTTCAAGGTGCCGCGGTATGTAGAGTTCCTCGACGAGTTGCCGTTGAATGCCACCGGCAAAGTCATGAAGGACAAGCTGCAGGGCCATCAGCGCTGAGCATTCGCACAGCAGGTGAATAGCATTTCCGCAGCCAGCGGTCTTTGCCGGGCCGCGCAGAACACGGGTATCGTCGCATCGTCACCCAGCAATGAAGAATGGCGTTCTCGTCTTCGAGCGTGCCGATGACAGGTAGACAAGGAGGTCGGCTGTGCCGTCTTTCAGGCGCCGTGAGTCGGTGATCGACTCCGGCGGGGCCGACGCAGCGCAACCGGATCAGGGCGCAGCGGGGGAGCAGGCGCGCGCGCTGGCCGAAGAGGCCGAGGCCGAGGCCGCCGAAGCCGAGGCG
>NZ_JBSWXU010000071.1:0-27276 GCF_056160785.1 Mycobacterium sp. ABE4_509
CACGCGGCACAGACCCTGACCCGGCTGTGTTCGGACCTCGACTGCGAGTTCGGCCGGGCGGCGCTGGCCGCGGCGCGCAGCCCGTCCTGACCCCGGGCGCGACCGCTGCCACGGTGACGCGCGGTGCCGTCTAGCGACGGTGGTGGTCGTCCTCGGCGGTCTCGGTCGCCCAGTCGGGCTTCGGAGTGGGCGGCTGGGCGCCGAAGTAGGCCTGGTGGAAGTGGCTCGTGGACCGCGCGAGGGGTAGGCCCCCAGCCCGCCATGCCTTGCGGATGTAGGCCACCACGAAGAACGTCACCGCCACTACCAGGAAGACCACCAAGGCAACCTTGAAGACGAACATGCCCGCACGGTACCCGCGCGGCCGGAGTTGGTGCTCCGGGCAGCATCGCGGCCGCCCTAGAATCGAACCGGGCAGGATGGGAGGTTACCGATGGTCGAACCGTTGTCGGTCGACACCGACGGCATGCGGTCCCTGTCCGATGTTCACACCCAGGTGGCCGCCGGGCTGGGCTCGCTGACCTCTTCGGCCCCGGGTTCGGCCGCCGTCGCGGGCTCGCACGGCACCGTCGCACATGCCGTCGAGACCGCTTTGAGCGCGGCGCTGGACAGCCGTTCGGGCGCCATGACCACCACCCAAGACAACGGTTCGCGCATCGCGGAGCTGTTGCACGAGGCCGTCGCGGCCTACGAGCGCGGCGACCACGATGGAGCCGAGGCGATGACGGCCGCGGCCGGGCAGCTGGGCCAACAGCTCGGTGCGGCCGGGCCGGCGCGTCAGCACGACTAGCGCTCGCCGAACCGGCCGCCGGCCAGGTGCAGTTCACGGTGCACCCCGATCCGGTCCAGGAGCACCTGATCGTGGCTGACCACGATGAATGCACCCCGGTAGGCCGCCAACGCGGATTCCAGCTGCGCCGCACCGGCCAGATCCAGGTTATTGGTCGGCTCGTCGAGCAGCAGCAGCTGCGGGGCCGGTTCGGCGAACAGGACGCAGACCAGCGTGGCGCGCAGCCGCTCACCGCCCGACAGGGTTCGCACCGCGCGGTGCACAGCGTCACCGCGGAACAGGAACTGGGCCAGTAGATGCCGTCGACGGGTGCGCGACAGGTTCGGAGCGAAGTCGGCGAGGTTCTCGGCGACGCTGCGCGCATCGTCGAGCAGATCCAGCCGCTGCGAGACGTAGGCCACCCGGCCGTGCGCGACCTGCACCGATCCCGCGTCCGGCGGATACTGCCCGGCCAGCACGCGCAGCAGGGTGGTCTTGCCCGATCCATTGGGTCCGGTGAGCGCAACCCGCTCGGGACCGCGGACCGTGACATCGACGTCGGTGAACAGTTCACGTCCGCCGCGCACGACGCGCAGCGCGGACGCGCTGAGCACCGTTCGTCCCGCGGGAATCTCGGTGTCAGGCAGGTCCAGGACCAGTGTGTCGTCATCGCGCAGTGCCTGCTCGGCGTCGTCGAGCACACGCTGCGCGTCCGCGATGCGCCTGGCGTGCACATCGTCGGCGCGCGCCGCGCTTTCCTGCGCGCGCCGCTTCATCGCGCCGGCGACGACCTTGGGCACCCCGGCGTCCTTGATGGTGCGCTTGGCGGTTCCTGATCTGCGGTCCGCGCGCTCACGGGCCAGCTGACGTTGCCGTGTCTCTCGTTCGAGCTGCTGCTCGGCGTTGCGAACAGCACCCGACGCCGCCCGGCGGGCATCCTCGACGACCTGCTGGTAGTAACTGAAATTTCCACCGTAGGAGAAGATTTCACCGTTGCGCAGCTCGGCGATGCGATCGACCCGATCCAACAGCACGCGGTCGTGGCTGACCACCAGCAGCGCACCGCCGAAGTCGTCGAGCGCGCTGTAGAGACGTTCGCGGGCGTCTGCGTCGAGGTTGTTGGTCGGCTCGTCGAGAAGCAGGACGCCGGGCCGGCGCAACAGTTCCCGGGCCAGCCCCAGACCGACCACCTCACCACCCGACAACGTGTTCAGCGGCCGTTCGAGCGCCACGGCGCCCAGACCGAGCCGGTCCAGCCCGGCGCGGGTCCGATTCTCGAGGTCCCAGTCCTCACCGATCGCGGCGAACACCGGGTCGCTGGAGTCACCGGCAGCCAGCGCGTCGAGGGCGGCGATCACCGGTGCCACGCCGAGCATCTCGGCGACGGTTCGGTCGTCGGACAACGGCAGGTTCTGGGGCAGGTAACCGATGGCGCCCTCGACGGTGATCGACCCGGCGCCGGGTCGCAGTTCGCCGGCGATCAGCCGCAGCAGTGCGCTCTTTCCGGCACCGTTGCGGGCGACCAGGCCGGTGCGCCCGGGGCCGAAGGTGAACGACAGATCGGTGAACAGGGGGGTGCCGTCGTCCCAGCGGAACGCGACATCCGACAGCGTGACAGAAGACATGCGGGGGCTCCAGGAGAGGTGCCGGCGCGACGGGGCCCGGCAGCGAGCGATGTGGACGTGAGGGCTCCGGGGTTACCCGGAGATGACGTCTGCTCCCAGCATGGCTCTCAGGCTATCGAGACCGTCAAACGGTTAAATAGCGCCGCAGCATCTCGGTCACCGCGGTGATCTGCGCGACGTCGACCCGCTCATCGGCGCGGTGGGCCAGGTTGGGGTCGCCGGGACCGTAGTTGACCGCCGGAATGCCCAGCGCGGCGAACCGCGACACGTCGGTCCACCCGTACTTGGCCCTGACCTGCCCGCCTGCGGCGGTGACCAGGGCGGCGGCCGCGGGCTTGGTCAGACCCGGCAGCGCCCCGGGGGCCGAGTCGGTCAACTCGATGCCGACATCGAGACCGTCGAAGACCTCGCACACGTGCTCGTAGGCCGCGTCGACGCTGCGGTCGGGGGCGAACCGGAAGTTCACCGTCACCGACGCGGCGTCGGGTACCACGTTGCCCGCGACGCCGCCGTCGACGCGCACCGCCGACAGCCCCTCCCGGTACCCGCAGCCGTCGATGTCGACTTCCCGGGGCTGGTAGTGGTTGAGCCGGGCGAGCACCGCGCCGAGCTTGTGAATGGCGTTGTCCCCCAACCAGGATCGTGCGGAATGGGCACGGGTTCCGGAGGCGGAGACGATGACGCGCAGGGTGCCCTGGCAGCCGGCTTCGATGAATCCGCCCGACGGTTCGCCGAGGATCGCGACGTCGGCGTCGAGCCACTGCGGCAACTCGCGCTCGATGCGGCCCAGACCGTTGGCCGTGGCCTCGATCTCCTCGCAGTCGTACATCACCAGCGTGATGTCGTGGGCCGCGTCGGCGACGGTGGCGGCCAGGTGCAGGAACACCGCGTCGCCGGACTTCATGTCTGAGGTGCCGCAGCCGTGCAACACACCGTCGGCGAGCCGACTGGGCAGGTTGTCGGCGGCCGGGACCGTGTCGATGTGGCCGGCCAGCAACACCCGTGACGGTTTGCCGTAGTCGGTGCGGGCCAGTACGGCGTCCCCGCTGCGGACGACCTCGAAGCCGATGGTCTGGGCACGCAGGGCGGCCTCGATCTCGTCGGCGATGTGCGCCTCGTGGCGCGATTCGCTGGGAATGTCCACCAATGCCGCGGTCAGCGCCACCGGGTCACCGTGCAGGTCGAGGGTCACCGGGCTGACGTTAGTCTGGTCGCCGTGACTTCTGCATCTGGCGTTGGTCTGGCCACGGTCGCGGCCGACGGATCCGTACTCGACACCTGGTTTCCGGCGCCCGAACGCAGCGGCGACGGACCGACCGGAACCGTGCGGCTGTCGGTCGCCGAGGTACCCGAAGAGCTGGCCCAACTGGTGGGCACCGACGAGGACCGCGGCGTCGAGATGGTGGCGGTGCGCACCGTCATCGCGTCGCTGGACGACAAGGCCGTCGACGCCTATGACGCCTACCTGCGGCTGCACCTGCTCTCACACCGGCTGGTGGCGCCGCACGGGCTCAATGCCGACGGCCTGTTCGGCGTACTGACCAACGTCGCCTGGACCAACTTCGGTCCGTGCGCGATCGAGGGCTTCGAGACGGTACGCGCCAAGCTGCGCCGGCGCGGGCCGGTCACCGTCTACGGCGTCGACAAGTTCCCGCGCATGGTCGACTACGTGGTGCCCGCCGGGGTGCGCGTCGCCGACGCCGATCGGGTCCGTCTCGGCGCGCATCTGGCCTCGGGGACCACGGTCATGCACGAGGGCTTCGTCAACTTCAATGCCGGGACGCTGGGCAACTCGATGGTCGAGGGCCGGATCTCGGCGGGCGTCGTGGTCGGCGACGGTTCCGACGTCGGCGGCGGGGCATCGATCATGGGAACCCTGTCGGGCGGCGGCAAAGAGGTGATCTCGGTGGGGCAGCGCTGCCTGCTCGGCGCCAATGCCGGGCTGGGCATCTCGCTGGGCGACGACTGCGTGATCGAGGCGGGCCTGTACATCACCGCGGGCACCAAGGTGAGCACCGGCGACGGTCAGACGGTCAAGGCGCGGGAGCTGTCCGGGGCCGACAACCTGCTGTTCCGGCGCAACTCGGTCACCGGCGCGGTCGAGGTGGTCAAACGCGACGGCACCGGGATCACCCTGAACGAGGCCCTGCACGCCAACTGACCTGCGTACCGCACCCTCGTCTGCTCGGGGCTCGACCTCCGAGCCGGACCTCGATGGCCACATCCGCCACTCCAGCACCCTGGAGGCGGCAGGAGTCTTTCCGGCGTTGCGCTATCGCGGGTGATATCGCAATCCCTAAACGACCAGTGCCCGGCAGGCGGTGACGGGTTAGGACTGCCGCGACCCGGCAGCGAGCCGCTGACGGGGCGTATGCAACAGCCAGCGAGCTCGCGGTCAGCCTGCGGCGTTGGGCAACAGCGGCGGACAGTTGCCGTACTGATCGACGGCCAGCTCGAAGTGCCAGATCTCGTTGGCATAGATCTGGCACAGCCCGAACCGGGCACCGTTGGCGATCAGCCACATGTCGGCGGCCACCGGCGCGATGTCGACCGCCTCGCCCGTGACGTGTTTGGAGACCTCCGGGGTGGCGACGAACTCCGCCGCCGCGGCGACGCTGCCGTAGTTGGCCACCGCGTTGTCGAAGAGCCGCTGCTGGAATCCCCTGGACCGCCAGCCCGAGGTGATCCTGATCTCGACGCCGTCGGCCTGTGCGGCCTGCGCCGCTGCCTGCACGGCCTGCAGTAGCGCCGGGTCCAGTTGGGACAGTATCGGATTGGCGGTGTCGAACGGCGAGAGTGTGGTGCCGTCGGGCAGCCAGCCGCCGGTGGTGTCGACGGCGGACGGCCCGATGCTCAGGATGTCCGGCGCCGGGGGCGGCTCGAGCGGCATGGGCGGCGGTGCCGGGGCGGGCGGCGGCTCCGGCAGGGTCGGGTCGGCACCGGCCGGTCCCGCGGCCGGACCGGCTACGACCGCAACCGCGACACCGAATGCCGCACAGACTCCGGCGAACGTGCGAAGAGTGCCGGACTCCGTCGGCGTGTCCGGCGCAGTCCGGACAGCCGCCGGCACGGGCCCGCAACCGGTCAACCTCAGACCCACTGCGCCAGCTCCTTCTTGAGCACCTTCCCCATCGCGTTACGGGGCAGGCTCTCGACGGTTCGGACCACCCGGGGCCGCTTGTGTACCGACAGCTGCCGGGCCACGTAGTCGATCAGCTCGTCCGGGGCAGCGTCACCGACGATGAAGGCCACGATGCGCTGCCCGAGGTCGGGGTCGGGCGCCCCGATCACGGCAGCCTCGCGAACCCCGGGGTGGCCGAGCAGGACGGTCTCGATCTCCCCCGCACCGATACGGAACCCACCGCTTTTGATCAGGTCCACCGACTCGCGCCCGACGATGCGATGCATCCCGTCGGCACCGACGGTCGCGACGTCGCCGGTGCGGTACCAGCCGTCGTCGGAGAGCACCTCGGCGGTCGCCTCGGGCCGGTTCAGATAGCCGTCGAACAGCGTCGGGCTCTGCACATGCAACTGCCCGATGGACTCCCCGTCGTGGGGCACGTCCGCACCCGACTCGGACACCAGCCGGGTGTGCACCCCGGCCAGCGGCAACCCGACCGACCCCGGCCGGCGCTCCCCGTCGGCCAGCGTGC
Source organism: Mycobacterium sp. ABE4_509 (assembly GCF_056160785.1). Classification (NCBI taxonomy): domain Bacteria; kingdom Bacillati; phylum Actinomycetota; class Actinomycetes; order Mycobacteriales; family Mycobacteriaceae; genus Mycobacterium; species Mycobacterium sp. ABE4_509. The sequence goes on from NZ_JBSWXU010000071.1 coordinate 6,048, forward strand.
TCAACGTGATCAGCGACTCGGTGGCGCCGTAACGCTCGACCGGGCGGTGCCCGCTGCGCTCAGCCAACCCGTCGAACACCGGGACCGGCAGCGGCGCGCTGCCCGAGACCAGCAGCCGCGCCGGCGCCAGCGCCCGGGCGGCGTCACCGTCGTCGACCACCCGCGACCACACCGTCGGCACCCCGAACAGCAACGAGCCGCCGTATTCGGCGACCGCGTGCGCGTAGGCCTGCGGTTTCGGTTTCCCCGTGTGCACGAAGCGGCTTCCGATCCGCAGCGAGCCCAGCAGGCCGAGCACCAGGCCGTGTACGTGGTAGAGCGGCAGCCCGTGCACCAGGGTGTCCGCCGAGGTCCACTGCCAGGCCTGGGCCAGCATGTCGATGTCGGCGGCGATCGCGCGCCTGCTCAGCAGCACGCCCTTGGGCGGCCCGGTGGTGCCGGAGGTGTAGATGATCAGCCCGGTCGCGTCCAGCGACGGCTCGGCGTAGCGATGCCAGGACCGGGCATGCAGCCGGACCGGGACGTGGCCGATGCCGCCCAGATCGTCGGGCCGCTCGCCCAGCCAGGCCTGTGCGCCGGAGTCGGCCAGAATGTGGCGCCGCTCGGCGGCACCGACGTCGGCGGGTACCGGCACGACGGGCACACCGGCGATCAGGCAGCCCGTGACGGCCAGCACGGTGGCCGGCGTCGGCCTCGCCAGGACCGCGACCTGCGATGCGCCGGCCACCCGCTCGGCCACCGAGGTCGCCGCGCCCACCAGGTCACTGCGGCTCAGCGTCACACCGTCGATACGCACCGCGTCGCCGATATCGGCCCCGGCTGCCACCGCGGCGGGGTTCAGGGAGTCCAGCAGCACGAAAAACGAGGCTACTCCCCGCATACTGGGGCGGTGGATTCCATCCGGGCCGTGGGGTCACGCGAGGTGTACCGGAACAACTGGCTGACCATCCGGGAGGACGACATCCGCAGGCCCGACGGCAGCCCCGGGATCTATGCGGTGGTCGACAAGCCCGCGTACGCGCTGGTCATCCCGCAGGACGGCGATCGTTTCCACCTCGTCGAGCAGTTCCGCTATCCGCTGGGACTGCGGCGCTGGGAGTTCCCGCAGGGCACCGCCCCCGGACGGGCCGACCTCGAGGCAACCGAACTCGCCATCCGGGAACTGCGCGAGGAGACCGGGCTGCGGGCCGCGTCGATGACCGAGATCGGGCTGCTCGACGTCGCACCGGGGATGAGCAGCCAGCGCGGCCGCGTCTTCCTGGCGACCGGCATCACCGAAGGCCCCCACGAACGCGAGCACGAGGAGCAGGACATGCGCAGCGCCTGGTTCACCCGCCTCGAGGTGGAGCAGATGATGCGCGACGGCACGATCACCGATGCACAGTCCATCGCCGCCTGGACACTGCTCAAGCTCCTCGCAGGCTAGCCCGGCGCCCGGCGAAGACCGTTCCCCGGGAACCGCATTCGCGCGTCAGCTCCGATACCAAGCCGTGACGCAACCGTGGCCCGACCGGTCGTGTCGATCGGCCTGGGGGCGCGGCGCGCCAACTACGTTGCAAGTGCGATCTGTCTGCCATCTGCTAGCACCACTGTGAGGTACCCATGTCGGCCCGACGGGCACGAAGCGCTTTGGCCACCGCGGCGGTCCTCGCGGTGGCATGCGTGCTCGCCGAGGGCACCGCGCACGCCGCTCCGCTGTGGAACGGCCGCTACACCGTGGTGACCTACGCGTCCCAGAAGCTCGGCACCAGCATCGCCGCCCAGCAGTCGGAACGCGATTTCAGCGCCGAGTACACCTTCAAGACCTCGTGCACCAGTACCTGCGTGGCCACCGCGGGCGACGGCCCGGCACCGAGCAACCCGACCATCCCGCAGCCAAGCCGCTACACCTGGGACGGCAAGCAGTGGGTGTTCAACTACACCTGGCAGTGGGAGTGCTTCCGGGGCGCCGATGTGCCCACCGAGTACGCCACCGCCCGCTCGCTGGTGTTCTACGCGCCCACCCCGGACGGCACGATGTACGGCACCTGGCGCACCGAGATCCTCGAGGGGATCTGCCGGGGCAGCGTCATCATGCCCGTCGCCGCCTACCCCGCTTAACACGCCGGTCACACCCGCTCAAATTTTCCGAAACGGCGAACTTCAAGGATTGGGCGACCGATCCGGTAGCCGTCCGGCGCCGGTGCCGCAGACAGGCGGGAGCTGACGTTCTTCCATGGCCACTATCAGCAAGATTTTGACCGAAGGCGAGACCGCTGCCCGCCCGGTCGACGAGATCCCGCCCCTGAAACGGCTACTGCCACTGGGGATCCAGCACGTGCTGGCCATGTATGCCGGTGCGGTGGCGGTGCCGCTGATCGTGGGCGGCGCGATGGTCGCCGCCGGCCAGCTCGAGCAGGCCAACATCGTTCACCTCATCATGGCCGACCTGTTCGTCGCCGGTATCGCGACGATTATCCAGTCGGTCGGGTTCTGGCGATTCGGGGTGCGGCTGCCGCTGATGCAGGGCGTCACCTTCGCCGCCGTGGGTCCGATGATCACCATCGGAACCAACCACGGCATCACCGCGATCTACGGCGCGGTGATCTCCTGCGGGCTGTTCATGATGCTGCTCGCCCCGGTCTTCGGGAAGCTGATCCGGTTCTTCCCACCGCTGGTGACCGGCACCATCATCCTGATCATCGGCGTCTCGCTGATGCGGGTGGCAGCCGGGTGGTTCGGCGGCGGCACCGGCAACGGCCCGGACTTCGGCTCACCGAAGGCCATCGGGATGGGCTTCTTCACGCTGGTGGTGATCATCGCGATCGAGCGGTTCGCCCCCGAGAGCCTGCGCCGGGTGTCCATCCTGCTCGGCCTGATCATCGGCACGGTGGTGGCGATCCCGCTCGGAATGGCCAACTGGGACCACATCGGTGAGTACAGCTGGGTCGGCATCGTGACCCCGTTCCAGTTCGGGGTGCCCACCTTCGAGATCAGCTCGATCATCGCGCTGCTGATCGTCGCGATCGTGATCATGACCGAGACCACCGGCGACATCGTCGCCGTCGGGGAGATCGTGGACGAGAAGATCACCCCCCGCAAGCTCGCCGACGGGCTGCGCGCCGACGGGCTGGGCACCGTGATCGGCGGCGTGTTCAACACGTTCCCCTACACCGCGTTCGCCCAGAACGTCGGGCTGGTCGCGATCACCGGCGTGCGCACCCGCCACGTCGCCACGGTCGCCGGCGTCATCCTGGTGCTGCTCGGCCTGCTGCCGAAGATGGCGGCGGTGGTCGAGGGCATCCCGCTCCCCGTGCTCGGCGGCGCGGGGGTGGCGCTGTTCGGCATGGTCGCCGCCAGCGGTGTGCGCACGCTGACGAAGGTGAACTTCACCAACACCAACATCCTGGTGGTGGCGATCTCGGTGGGCGTGGCCATGCTGACCGAGGCCAAGCTGTACTACACCGACCGCACCCTGGCCGACACGCCGATCAAGGTGTCGCTGGACCTCTACCACCAGTTCCCGGACTGGTTCCAGACCATCTTCCACTCCGGTATCTCGGCCGGCGCCATCACCGCGATCTTGTTGAACCTGCTGCTCAACCGCAAGGGCCAGCCCGAGCCGGAAAGCGACCTGGCCGCCTATGACGCCCCGCGCGGGGCGCTGCCCGACCCGCGGGACGCGCTGCGTTCGGCGGATCCGTCGACGCCGCCCGAGGAGCTCGACGATCTGGCGCACAAGGATCCCGGCCTGCACACCATCATCGTCACCAACCCGTCGACCTACGTGGCGACCTGCGACTGGATCAAGGAGCAGGGCAACCCCCAGGTCGAGCAGGTGTATCAGAAGTGGGACGAGGTGACCGAGGGCCGCTTCTCCAAACGCAGCCGCGGGTAGACGCCGCCCCGGGCGCAGTCCCGAGGCCTAGAACAGACCTTCGACGAGCCCGGTCGGCGATCCGAACCGGTGCGCGGTGGCCGACACCGCCTGCTCGCGCAGGAAGGTCAGCATCTCGACGCGTCCCGCCTCGACGACCGGCTGTGCGTAGAGCGCGATGTCGGCCCGCCCGCCGCTGGCGGCGGCGAACTGCCCGCGGTCGCCCCCGAGCAGGCGCACCCGGCCGGGAGCATTGCCGCGCAAGACCTTCCGCCACGCGTCGGAATCCTCGGTGCGGCAGGCGATCCCGGTCGAGCGCAGCGTGTCGGCGACCGCCGGGGCCAGCGGCACCGGGCTGGAGACCGTCACCTCGGAGCCGGCCAGAATGCCTGCCCCGACCACCCGCAGCAGCGACACCGGGTTCGCGTCCTCGGTGCGGACCGTCACCGGCACCGGCCGGTACCGGAACACGTTGCGCTCGGCCGTCAGACCTGATACGTCACGGGCGACACCGAATTCCTCGTTCCACGCCAACGCATCTGACATCAGGGATCTTTCGAGGAAATCGCGATCGGCTGCGTCGAGCGCCAGAAGCGTGGCACCGTCGAGGAATCCGCGGATGTCCGGGCTGAGGCGGCCGGGTTTCGAGGCGGGCACGCTGCGCCAGTCACTGAGCCCGACCAGATAGTTCGGACCGCCCGCCTTGGCGCCGGCGCCGACGGCGGACTTCTTCCAGCCGCCGAACGGCTGGCGCCGCACGATCGCACCGGTGATCGACCGGTTCACGTAGGCGTTGCCGGCTTCGACCCGCTCGATCCAGCGTTGGATCTCGTTGCGGTCGAGGGTGTGCAGTCCGGCCGTGAGGCCGTAGTCGACCTCGTTCTGGATGGTGATGGCCTCGTCGAGATCCTCGGCCTCGATGAGCCCGAGGACCGGGCCGAAGTATTCGGTGAGATGAAACTCCGACCCGCGACGAACGCCGGTCTTCACGCCGGGAGACCATAACCGACCGGTGTCGTCGAGCCGGCGCGGCTGCACCAGCCACTGCTCCCCCGGTGCCAGTTCGGTGAGCGCACGCAGCAGCTTGCCGTCGGCCGGCTCGATGACCGGCCCCATCTGCACGGTCGGATCCGACGGATGGCCCACCTTCAGCGACGTGACCGCGTCGACGAGTTGGTCGCGGAACCGCGCCGACCGCGCGACGGACCCGACCAGAATTCCCAGCGACGCCGCCGAACACTTCTGGCCGGCGTGCCCGAACGCCGAATAAACCAGGTCTTTGACCGCCAGGTCGATGTCCGCGTGCGGCGTGACCACGATGGCGTTCTTGCCGCTGGTCTCGGCGAGCAGCGCAAGATCCGGCCGAAAGCTGCGGAACAGCGCGGCGGTGTCGAACGCGCCGGTGAGGATCACCCGGCCGACCCGCGGGTCGGAGATCAGCTGGGCCCCGAGGTCGCCCTCGTCGACGTGCACCAGCTGCAGCACCTCACGCGGCACCCCGGCATCCCACAGCGCCTGCACCAGCACCGATCCGCACCGGCGGGCCTGGGTGGCGGGTTTGATGATGACGGGGCTGCCCGCCGCGAGCGCGGCCAGCGTGCCGCCCGCGGGGATCGCGACCGGAAAGTTCCACGGCGGGGTCACCACGGTGAGCCCGACCGGCACCGCGACCGCGCCGTCGACGTCGTCCAGTTTCTCGGCCAGGGCCGCATAGAAGTTGGCGAAGTCGATGGCCTCGGAGACTTCGGGGTCACCCTGGTCGAGGGTCTTGCCGGTCTCGGCCGCCATCACCTCGAGCAGCGCCGACCGATTGGCCTGCAAGCCGGTGGCCGCACCGCGCAGCACGGCCGCCCGCTCGGCGCCGGAGAGCGCCGACCAGCTCGCGCCTGCGGCGACACCGCGGGCGATCACCGAGTCCAGCTCGTCGGCGTCGGTGACGGTGTGCCTGTCCACCAGCGCCAGGCCCGCGGTCGATGCGGAGATGCGTTCGGTGATCGCCCGGGCCCAGGCCCGGTTGCCCGGTAGCGAAGGGTCGGTGTCGGGCACGTTGGCGAAGCCGCCGGGCGGGGCCGCCGCGGCCGCTGGGTCGTCGCTGCGGCGGTCTTGGCGGCGGTTGGGCGGCGGTACCTCCTCGTTCAGTGAGGCCGGGTCGTCCAGAGCGGCCAGCGATGCCACGAACCGGTCCTTCTCTCGCTGGAAAAGCGTCTCGTCGCTGTGCAATTCGAAGACCGCCGACATGAAGTTCTCCTGGCTGGCCCCCTCCTCGAGCCGGCGCACCAGGTAGGAGATCGCGACGTCGAAGTCCTCAGGGTGCACCACGGGGACGTACAGCAGCAGACCGCCGACCGTCCGGGACACCGCTTCGGCCTGCGCCTCGGCCATGCCGAGCAGCATCTCGAACTCGACCCGGTCGCGGACACCGCGGCGGCCCGCGAGCGTCCACGCGTAGGCGATGTCGAACAGATTGTGACCGGCGACGCCGATCCGCACGTTGTCGGTGCGGCCGGGCTGCAGCGCGTAGTTCAGCACCCGCTTGTAGTGGGTGTCGGTGTCCTGTTTGGTCGGCCACGTCGCCCTTGGCCAACCGTGCAGGGATGCCTCCACGTGTTCCATCGGCAGGTTGGCGCCCTTGACCAGACGGACCTTGATGCCCGCGCCGCCGCGTTCCCGGCGGGCGCGGGCCCAGTCCTGCAGCCGCATCATCGCGCTCAGCGCGTCGGGCAGGTAGGCCTGCAGCACGATTCCGGCCTCGAGATCGAGCAGTTCGGGTCGATCGAGCAGCCGGGTGAACACCGCGACGGTGAGCTCCAGATCCCGGTACTCCTCCATGTCGAGGTTGATGAACTTGCGGGTCGATTCGCCTGTCGACTCGCCAGTCGATGAAGCCGCCGCCAGCGTGAACAGCGGCAGCAGGCTGGCCTCGATGTGATCGACCGCCTCGTCGAACGCCCACGGGGAATGCGGCGGCACGGTCGCCGAGACCTTGATCGACACGTAGTCGACGTCGTGGCGGGTGAGCAGCCGCTCGGTGCCTTCGAGACGCCGGGCCGCCTCACGCCGGCCCAGCACCGCCTCGCCCAGCAGGTTGATGTTGAGCCCGACGCCGCGGCGGCGGATCCGGGCGATCGACCGGCCGAGCCGGGCGTCGGTGGCGTCCACCAGCAGGTGGCCGACCATCTCGCGCAGTGCCCGCCGCGCGGTGGGGATGACGATTCCGGGTGCGACGAGCGACAGCGCCGCGCCGAGCTTGATCAGCACGCGCAGGTGCCACGGCAGGAAGCGGGGTGCGGTGCGGGCGAGGTCGCGAAGATTGGCCGCGGCAACGCGATGGTCGTCCGGACGGATCACCCTGTCGACGAATCCGACGGTGAAGTCGAGACCCCCCGGGTCGCTCAACACATCGGACAGCCGCCGCGCGGCAGCGGCGACGGGCTGCCCGGCCGCGTCGTCCAGCCACTGCCGGACCAGTGCCTCGACATCGGTCAGCAGGTCGTCGCCAACGTCCATACGCGTCATTTACTCATGATGGGCTCCGGCGAACCCTAGAATAAAGTGATGAATTTTGACGATAAAACATAAGTAGTGCTGATGAATAAGCGTTCGGACCTTCTCGACCTCCGCCGGCTGCGCCTGCTGCGCGAGCTGAGTCTGCGCGGCACCCTCGCCGAGGTCGCCGAGGCGCTGCACCAGAGCCCGTCATCGGTGTCGCAGGCGCTGACGCTGCTCGAACACGAGGTCGGTGTGCCCCTGCTGGAGAAGGTGGGACGCCGCGTGCGCCTCACCCCTGCCGCCGAAGTGCTCGTCGAGCACACCGCCGCCGTTCTGGAGCGGCTCGAGCGGGCGGCCGCAGAGGCCGCGGCCCTGGGCGCCGCCGACGGCACCCAGGCCTCGGGCACCGTCCGTATCGCCGTTTTCCAGTCCGCCGCATCGGCGTTCATGCCGCAGATGCTCACCGAGCTGGCCGCGCGTCACCCCCGGCTACGGGTCACCATGTCGCAGCGCGAGCCCGAGCAGGCGCTCTACGAGACGTGGATGCGCGAGTTCGACCTGGTGATCGCCGAGGAGTATCCGGGGCATGCCGCCCGGGTGTACCCGGGGCTCGACCGCGTGCCGCTGACCTCGGACCTGCTCCGCCTGGCGGTCCCGCCGACCGGCGAGCCGTGGGATCGGGTCCGCTCCGTCTCCGACGCCGCCGAGCTGCCGTGGACGATGGAGCCGACGGGCACCGCGTCGCGGCATTGGGCCGAACAGCTGTGCCGGCAGGCCGGGTTCGAACCCGATGTCCGGTTCGAAACCGACGATCTGGAAGCACAGATCGCGCTGATCGAGAGCGGCAACGCCGTGGCGGTCCTACCGGATCTGATGCGGGTGCGCCGCCGTCCGGCCGTGCGGGTGATCGACACCGACCCCCGACGACGGTCGGTGTTCACGGCAACGAGATCGGCGCTGGGCACCACGCCCGCCATCCGCGCATGTCGTGCAGCGCTCGCCGCCGTCGCCCCCTGAACCCGTGCGAATCGGGCGCGCTCCACGACACCGAGGGTGCTCCGGCGCGCCGGATTCCCGAGTCAGCCCAATCGCTGCACCGCAGCCTCAGCCCAATCGCTGCACCGCAGCGGCGATACGTTCGTCGCTGGCGGTCAGCGCCACCCGCACATGCCGGCCGCCACGCGGCCCGTAGAACTCGCCGGGGGCGACCAGAATCCCCCGCTCGGCCAGCCAGGCCAACGTGTCGCGGCACGGTTCACCGCGGGTCGCCCACAGATACAGACCGGCCTCGGAGTGGTCCACGGTGAACCCCGCCGCGCGCAGCGCCGGCAGCAGGATCGCCCGCCGCCGCGCGTACCGCTCCCGCTGATCGCGCTCGTGGGCGTCGTCGTCCAGCGCGGCCACCATCGCCGCCTGCACCGGGGTGGGCACCATCATCCCGGCGTGCTTGCGCACCGCCAGCAACTCGGCCACCACGGCCGCGTCGCCGGCGACGAAACCCGCGCGGTAGCCGGCCAGCGACGAGGTCTTCGACAGCGAATGGATGGCCAGCAGACCGGTGTGGTCGCCGTCGCAGACCGTAGGGTGCAGCACCGACACCGGACGCGGATCATCCCAGCCCAGCCCCAGGTAGCACTCGTCGGAGGCGACCAGAGCGCCGCGCTCACGGGCCCAGCCCACGACCTTGCGCAGGTGTTCGACACCGAGCACCCGCCCGGTCGGGTTGCTGGGCGAGTTCAGATACACCAGCGGCGGAGCGGTCGGCCCCAGCTGGGTCAGCGAGTCGGCCCGCAGCACCGCAGCACCGGCGAGCAGCGCCCCGACCTCGTAGGTGGGATAGGCCAACTCGGGGACCACGACGGTGTCGGCGGCGCCGAGGCCGAGCAGCGTGGGCAGCCAGGCGATCAGTTCCTTGGTGCCGATCACCGGCAGCACCGCCGTCGGCGCCAGCCCGGTGATCCCGTAGCGGCGATGCAGCGCGGCGACCATCGCCTCGCGCAGCGTCTCGGTTCCCGCGGTGGTCGGATACCCGGGCGCCGCGCTTGCCGCCGCCAGCGCCTCCCGGATGACCGGCGCCACCTCGTCGACGGGGGTTCCCACCGACAGGTCCACGATGCCGTCGGGATGGGCGCGCGCGGCCGCGGTGACGTCGGCGAGGGTGTCCCACGGGAACACCGGTAGCGCCGCCGACCTCAGCGGCCGGCGGCCCCGATCAGAGCTCTCGGCGGGCGATCCCGGCGATGCCGTGGTGCTCAGTCCTCACCCTGCGGCGGCATGTCCTTGACCACCTGCGGGTCGTTGTCGGTCTGACCGACCTTCGACGCGCCGCCGGGCGACCCGAGCTCGGCGAAGAAGTCCGCATTGATCTGGGTGTAGCCGCTCCACTGGTCGGGAACGTCGTCCTCGTAGTAGATGGCCTCGACGGGACACACCGGCTCGCAGGCGCCGCAGTCGACGCACTCGTCCGGGTGGATGTACAGCATCCGAGCACCCTCGTAGATGCAGTCGACGGGGCATTCCTCGATGCACGCCTTGTCTTTGACGTCGACGCAGGGCTCGGCAATCGTGTACGTCACGGAAGGTCTCCTCAAGTCCTCTCGAACTACCTGTCCAGTGGGCTGCTGTCTAGGCAGGGCTTTGCTGGTGTCCCGACCAGTCTGGAGCAAGTATCCATGCCGGTTGTTGGACGGGTGTCTCAGTGTGCCCTAACTACACGCGAAACCCACGTTAGGGGTGGCGCGTGGTTACAGATACTAAACGTCGCACATACCCCTCGCCTAGTACCACGCCGCTATGCATCTACGCGCAGTGCAACTAGTTGCATAGGGGCCTTCGCGCGGCCTACGCTGCACCGGTGGCGCTTCCGCACGCGATCCTGGTGTCGCTCTGCGAACAGACCGGCTCGGGATACGAGTTGGCGCGCCGCTTCGACCGCTCGATCGGATATTTCTGGGCCGCGACCCACCAGCAGATCTACCGAACGCTGCGCACCATGGAGGACAACGGCTGGGTGCACGTCACCGAGGTGGTCCAGCACGGCCGTCCCGACAAGAAGGTCTATTCGGTCGCCGACGCCGGCCGCGCCGAACTGGCGCGCTGGATCGCCGCGCCGCCGGCCGGGAAAGGGCAGCGCGGGCCGGTGGCCGACAACCGCACCCGCGACCTCGCGGTCAAGATCCGCGGCGCCGGCTATGGCGGCCCGGACGATCTGGCCGCGGTGCGCGAACAGGTGGCATCGCTGCGCGCCGAACGCGCCGAACTGCTCGGCGTCTACCGGGGCTTCGAGAAACGCCAGTTCCCCGACCCCCGAGCGCTGACCGGCCCCGAGTTGCGCCAGTACCTGGTGTTGCGCGGCGGAATCAGCACCGAGCAGAGCACCGTCGCCTGGCTCGACGAGGTAGCCACCGCATTGGAGGACACACCGTGACAGACCCCTATCCGCACCTGCTCGCACCACTGGACCTCGGCTTCACCACGCTGCGCAACCGCGTGGTGATGGGGTCGATGCACACTGGCCTGGAAGACCGCGCCCGCGATATCGGCAGGCTTGCAGAGTATTTCGCCGAACGCGCCCGTGGCGGTGCCGGGCTCATCATCACCGGCGGCTACGCCCCCAACCGCACCGGCTGGCTGCTGCCGTTCGCCGCGCAGATGACGTCGAAGTCCGACGCGCGCAGGCACCGCCGGATCACCGCAGCCGTGCACACCGCCGGCACCGGGGCAGCAGCCGACCCGGGCGCCAAGATCCTGCTGCAGATCCTGCACGCCGGACGCTATGCGTTCCATCCCTTCTCGGCCAGCGCGTCGTCGATCAAGGCCCCCACCACACCGTTTCGGCCGCGAAGGCTGTCCGGGCGGGGCGTGCGGCGCACGATCGACGACTTCGCCCGCAGCGCTGTGCTGGCCCGTGAAGCCGGCTACGACGGGGTCGAGATCATGGGCAGCGAAGGCTATCTGCTCAACCAGTTCCTGGCGCCGCGCACCAACAAGCGCCGCGACGCCTGGGGCGGCACGCCGGAGAACCGCCGCCGCCTTCCCGTGGAGATCGTCCGCCGCACCCGCGCGGCGGTGGGCCCGGACTTCATCATCTGCTACCGGCTGTCGATGGCCGACTTCGTCTCCGACGGCCAGACCTGGGACGAGATCATCGCGCTGGCAACCGAAGTCGAGTCCGCGGGGGCGACTCTGATCAACACCGGTATCGGCTGGCACGAAGCGCGGGTGCCGACGATCGTGACCTCGGTGCCCAACAGCGCATTCGTCGATGTCACCCACGCACTCGCCCAGCACGTCACCGTCCCGGTGGTCGCCTCGAACCGGATCAACATGCCCGAGGCCGCCGAGCAGATCCTCGCCGACACCGATGCCAGCCTGATCTCGATGGCCCGCCCGCTGCTGGCCGACCCGGACTGGGTGCGCAAAGCCGCGGCGGGTGCGGCCGACGAGATCAACACCTGCATCTCCTGCAACCAGGCCTGCCTGGACCACGTGTTCTCCCACAAGACGGTGTCCTGCCTGCTCAATCCGAGAGCCGGTCACGAAACCACGCTGATGCTGGGGCCGACCCGCCGGGCCCGGCGGGTCGCCGTGGTCGGCGCCGGTCCGGCGGGGCTGGCCGCCGCTGTCACCGCCGCCCAGCGCGGACATCACGTCACGCTGTTCGAATCGCAGCCCACCATCGGCGGCCAGTTCGACCTGGCCCGAAGGATTCCCGGGAAAGAGGAGTTCAGCCATACCATCCGCTACTTCACCCGGATGCTCGACAAGCACGAGGTGGACGTCCGGCTGGGCGTGCGCGCCGATGTCGAGACACTGACCCGTTTCGACGCCGTGGTCCTGGCCACCGGGGTCGCCCCGCGGATGCCCGAGATCCCTGGCATCGACCATCCGATGGTGCTCTCCTACGCCGAGGCGATCACCGGGGCGCCGATCGGCGAGTCGGTGGCGGTGGTGGGCGCCGGTGGAATCGGTTTCGACGTCAGCGAATTCCTCACCACCGAGCACTCCCCGACCCTGAACCTCAAGGAGTGGCGGGCCGAGTGGGGCGTGCTGAACCCCGACGAGGCCCCGCACTCGCGGGGTGCCCTGACGACCCCGCTGCCGGCGCCGCCGGCCCGGGAGGTCTATCTGCTCCAGCGAAGCAAGGGCCCGCAGGGCCGCAGGTTGGGCAAGACCACCGGCTGGGTTCATCGGGCATCGCTGCGCACCAAAGGGGTTCACCAGTTGAGCGGAGTGAATTACGAACGCATCGACGACGACGGCCTGCACATCAGCTTCGGGCCCGACCACACCGAACCCCGGGTGCTCACCGTCGACAACGTGGTGGTCTGCGCCGGTCAGGAATCGGTGCGCGACCTCGCCGACGGGTTGCGCGCCCGCGGGGTCACCACCCACGTGATCGGTGGCGCGGATGTCGCAGCGGAGCTCGACGCCAAACGGGCGATCAAGCAGGGCACCGAGACCGCCGCCGCCCTCTAGGTCAATGGCAGGCCGGCGGGCGGCGCGATGGGCACGACGAGGTAGCGCAGGAAGAACTGGGTCAGCGGACCGACGGTGAGCGCGAAGACGACCGTGCCCAGTCCCACGGTGCCGCCGAGCAGGAATCCCGCGGCCAGCACCGAGACCTCGATCCCGGTGCGCACCCGGCGAATCGGCCAGCCGGTGCGTCGCGCCAGACCCGTCATCAGGCCGTCGCGCGGGCCGGGGCCCAGTTGCGCGCCGACGTACAGCGCAGTGGCGAAGGCACAGGCCAGCACGCCGGCCAGGGCATAGCCGTAGCGCATCCCGAGCGCTTCCGGGGTGGGCAACAGGGCAAGGTTGAGGTCGGCGAACGGCCCCAGCAGCACCGCGTTGAGGGCGGTGCCCAGCCCCGGCATCTGGCGCAGCGGTATCCACGCGGCAAGCACCGCCCCGGCCGCCACAATGATGATCGCACCGATGCTCAGCGGTAGATGGTGCGCGACACCGACGTGGAAGACGTCCCATGGCGCGGCTCCGACGGCACCCTCGATCATCAGCGCGATCGACAGCCCGTAGAGCCACAGCCCGACGATCAGGCGGAGCAGCCGCTCAGGCAGCCGCCCCGCGGTGAGCTGTTCCAGCGGACCGAGATTGGCCAGCTGCTGTTGGTTACTGGTCGCTGCCATGCGGCCAGTTTGTCGATAATTGGACTTGGAAAAAATAGCCATTTGGCAGAAAATGGCCACATGACCGGTGCAATGGCTCTGACGATCGGCCCCGAAAGGCTGGCCCGGCTGATCGGCGACTTCGACCGCGCACCTGCCTACCGCGGGCTGTGTGAGGCGCTGCAGGAACTCATCGGCGACGGCCGCATACCGATCGGCACCCGGTTGCCCAGCGAGCGCACCGTGACGGCCGCGCTCGGAGTGTCGCGCACCACCGTCACCCGCGCCTACGCCGACCTCACCGAGGCCGGGTTCGCGGTCGCCAAACAGGGTTCGGGCACCTACGCCGCGGTGCCGGTGGACCGACGCCGGGTGCACGACCGGGTGCGCCGGCCGCTGGGGATGCCCGCCGGCCCCGGTGAGTCGGTGGACCTCAGCATCGCCGCCGGCGGCGCGACACCCGGCACCGTCGCCGCCTACGAGCGTGCCCTGACCGCGCTGCCGGCGTACCTCTCCGAAGACGGGTATCTGCCCTCCGGCCTACCCGACCTGCAGTCCCGGGTGGCCGAATCCTTCACCAACCGTGGCCTTCCCACCGACCCGGAGCAGATCGTGGTCACCTCCGGGGCGCTGGCCGCGGTGGCCACCGTCGCCCGTGCGCTGACCCGGCCCGGCGACCGGGTGATGATCGAATCCCCGGTGTACGCCAACTCGGTGGATGCGCTGCGCCTGGGCGGGGGGCGGCTGGTCAGCTCACCGCTGGCCGACCCGCTCGGCGACGCGGGCTGGGACCTCGAGGGCGTGGAGGCCACCCTGCGCCAGAGCTCACCCCGGCTGGCCTACCTGATCCCCGATTTCCAGAATCCGACCGGGTTCCTGATGGACGAAGCCGACCGGGACCGCTACGCGCAGGCACTGCGCCGCGCGCGCACCACCGCGATCGTCGACGAGACGCTGCAGCAGCTCGGACTCGACGATGTCGCGATGCCCGCACCCTTCGCCTCCTTCGATCCATCGGCGATCACCATCGGCAGCGCGTCGAAGGTCTTCTGGGGCGGTCTGCGGGTCGGCTGGATCCGGGCGCCACGCCCGATGGTCGACCGCATCATCGCCGCCCGGCTGCGCGCCGACCTGGGAACCTCGCTGATCGACCAGCTGGTCGTCACCGAGCTCATGGGCGACGACGGGGTGGTCGAGCGCCGGTGCGCGGAATTGCGGCAGCGGCGGGACGTGCTCACCGAGGCGCTGCACCGCCACCTGCCGGACTGGCGCTTCCGCGTTCCCCCGGGCGGATTGAGCCTGTGGGTCAAACTCGCCGGTGGCAGCGCGACGCGGCTGGCCGTCGAGCTGGAACGCCACGGTGTCAAGGTCGCGCCCGGCCCGGTGTTCGCCGTCGAGGGCGGCGCGGATTCCTGGCTGCGGGTGCCGTTCGCCAAGCCGGACCAGCAGCTGAGCAGTGCGGTGCGCCTGATGGCGGAGCTGTGGCCGGCCGTGTCCGGCTCGCACACGGGCAACGACGTCACCCGCACCCTGATCGCCTGACAGCTCCAGCTCACGGCCGGTGGTGAACCGCCCGTCGAACTCGGCGCTGGTCATCGTCGCAGAGCTGCCGGGAATGAATTCGGACCACGGTCCGTTTCGATGGGTAGCGACCGGACCGCCCGGCGCGCGTTTCGGAGAAAGAGATACCCATGACCACTGCCACAACCGCCCTGTCCGCCGGCACCTGGGCCATCGACCCGGTGCATTCGTCCGTCGGCTTCTCGGTACGCCACCTCATGGTCAGCAAGGTCCGCGGCGAGTTCGACACCTTCAGCGGCACCGTCACCGTCGCCGAGAACGGCAACGCCTCGGTGCACGCAGAGATCGCCGTCGGCTCGGTCAACACCCGCAACGAGCAGCGCGACGCCCACCTGCGCTCAGCTGACTTCTTCGACGTGGACAACCATCCGGTCGCCACCTTCAGCTCCACGACGGTCCGGGAGGACGGCGACCGCTACGTCCTCGACGGCGAATTCACCCTCAAGGGCGTCACCCGGCCGATCTCGCTGGACCTCGAGTTCAACGGCGTCAACCCGGGCATGGGCCACGGCGAGGTGGCCGGCTTCGAGGCTTCGGTGGTGCTCAACCGCAAGGACTTCGGAATCGACATCGACATGCCGCTGGAGACCGGTGGCGCCGTCGTCGGCGACAAGGTCACCGTCACCCTGGAGATCGAGGCCACCAGGCAGTCCTGAGGCCGCAGCCCCGAAGCCACCGCGGCGTCCCCCGCCGTCGCGGTGGCTTCGCCGAGCTAATCTGGCCGATCACCGGTGATGGGATGGCTGATCTCCCCGATCTGGTCGATGCACAGCGTGAGCCGGTCCCCGGGCCGTAGCCATTGCCCGGTCTCCATACCGCTGCCACCCGGGAGGGTTCCGGTGGCGAACAGCTCTCCCGGGTAGAGCTTTTCGCCACGCGAGGCATGCGCGAGAACCTCACCGATGGACCACCGCATGCCGCGGCTGGAGACCGCGCTGACGGCGTCGCCGTTGATGGCGACGAATCCGGTGAGTTCATCGATGCGCGGCAGGATCTCCTCGGCGCTGACCGCGTGCACCGACATCGACGACGCGAAATGCTTGGATTTCTGCGGCCCCAGACCGGTCGCCATCTCGGCGCGCTGGACGTCGCGGGCGCTGAAGTCGTTGACGACGACGAACGCGCCGATCGCCTCCAGCGCCTCCACCGGGTCGGCGTTGAAAAGCGCTGACCGCAAGACGAATCCGATCTCGAGTTCGAAGTCCAGTGCCGACGAGTAGGGCGGGACCGCCACCGGCACTCCACTGGGGACGAAACTCAGATGGTTGGACATGTAGTAGATCGGCTGACGGTGGAACAGCGGCTTGGGCCGGAACAGCGGAAAAGGCCTGCCCGTCAACTTCTCGACGCGCCGGGCCACCCGGTACTGGCCGGGGTGGAACCGCCGGACCAGGCCGCGTGCGGCATCGATGGCGTGCCGCTCGTAGAGCATGAAGTCACGGAACGAGACCGGCTGGAACGGCAGCAGGTGCCCGCAGAGGTCATGGTGGTGTTGCGCCAGCGCGAGTTCCCAGCCCCGGTCGAATACCGTCCCGCCGAGCGCACCGGCGTCTGCGCCCGGCGTCCACGAGCCGTCCTGCCCAGCCGACTGCAACTCGACCCGTCCGTCGGTGAGCACCCGCCGCAGTTTCACACAGCCGTACTACCAGAACTCGACGCGTCCCGACAGTCAAGTGCGCAAACGGATCTGCGCGCCGAAGGCAATCCTAACCGAACCTTCTCGGTCGCCGTCAGGCCGCCAAGGGCGTGTAGGTGGTAGTGCGTTGGCGGGCCGGCCGGCCGATGCCGGCGGCGATGGCGGTCAGCTCCTCGATGGTCTTCGCCGAGCCGTATTCCGAACCGGCCATGCGGGAGATGGTTTCCTCCATCAGGGTGCCGCCGAGGTCGTTGGCACCGCTCTGCAGCATGATCTGGGTGCGTTCGGTGCCGAGTTTGACCCAGCTGGTCTGGATGTTGTCGATACGGCCGTGCAGCATGATCCGGGCCAGGGCGTGCACGGCACGGTTGTCCCGGTGGGTCGGACCGGGGCGGGCCCCACCGGCCAGATACAGCGGCGCGGACTGGTGCACGAACGGCAACGGCACGAACTCGGTGAAGCCGCCGGTGCGGTCCTGGATGTCACGCAACACGTTGAGGTGCGTGATCCAGTGCCCCGGGGTGTCGACGTGGCCGTACATCATCGTCGAGGACGACCGCAGCCCGACCTGATGGGCGGTGGTGACCACCTCGATCCATTCGGAGGCCGGCAACTTGCCCTTGGTCAGCACCCAGCGGACCTCGTCGTCGAGGATCTCGGCGGCGGTACCCGGGATGGAACCCAGCCCGGCCTCGCGCAGCGCGGTCAGCCACTCGGCCACACTCGCCCCGCTCTTGGTGACCCCGTTGCTGATCTCCATCGGGGAGAACGCGTGCACGTGCATCGAGGGCACCTTGGCCTTGACCGCACGCACCAGATCGGCATAACCGCTGACCGGTAGCTCGGGGTCGATCCCGCCCTGCATGCACACCTCGGTGGCCCCGGCGACGTGGGCCTGCCACGCCCGTTCGGCCACCTCGGCCGTCGACAGCGAGTAGGCGTCGGCGTCACCCTTGCGTTGGGCGAATGCGCAGAACCGGCAGCCGGTGTAGCAGATGTTGGTGAAGTTGATGTTGCGGTTCACCACGAACGTCACGTCGTCACCGACCACCTCGCGGCGCAGCGAATCAGCCAGCGCGGCAACGGCGTCCAGCGCGGCGCCGTCGGCGGTGGCCAAGGCCAGGTACTCGTCGTCGGTGCAGCCGCCCGGGTCGCGTTCGGCGGCCCGCAACGCCGCGGCGACATCGGTGTCCAGCCGCTCGGGCGCCCGGGAGGCCAGCTCGCCGACCTTCTGGCGCACCGATTCCCAGTCCCCGAAGGCGCTACCCAGATCGCTGCGCGTCGCCGTCGCGCGCCCCTGGGTGTCGATCGCGGTGTGCAGATCCACCCGGCCCAGCGACTCGGCGGCCTCGTCGGGCTCCTGCCAGGCCAGGCCCACCGGGTTGCCCTCGCCGGCCAGCCCGGTGTCCGGGTCCGCCAGCGCGGCGACATGCCCGGCTACCCGCGGGTCGATCCAGCCCGCCCCGGCGCTCACATAGTCCGGTTGCGCGGTCAGCCGCGCCACCAGATCGAACCCGCCCTGCCCGGTGACGTCGGCCAACTCGTCGAGCGCAGGCCACGGCCGTTCGGGATTGACGTGATCCGGGGTCACCGGCGACACCCCGCCCCAGTCGTCCACGCCGGCGCCGAGCAGCGCCAGGCACTCGGCCGGCGAAACCAGGTTCGGTGGAGCCTGCACCCGCATCTTGGGTCCCAACACCAGCCGCGTCACCGCCACCGTGGCCACGAACTCGTCGATCTCGGCGTCCGGGGTGGCGGCCATCGCGGTGTGATCCTTGGCCCGGAAGTTCTGCACGATCACTTCCTGGATGTGGCCGAACTCCTTGTGCACCCGCCGGATCGCATGAATCGTCTCCGCGCGCTCGGCGCGCGTCTCCCCGATCCCGACCAGCAACCCGGTGGTGAACGGAATCGACAGCCGGCCCGCGTCGGCCAGGGTGCGCAACCGCACCGCCGGATCCTTGTCCGGGCTGCCGTAGTGCGCCTGGCCCTTGGTCTCGAACAGCCGCCGCGAGGTGGTCTCGAGCATCATCCCCATCGACGGCGCGACCGGCTTGAGCCGGGACAGCTCCGACCAGCTCATCACCCCCGGATTCAGATGCGGCAGCAGGCCGGTCTCCTCGAGCACCCGGATCGCCATCGCCCGCACGTAGTCCAGCGTGGAGTCATAGCCCCGCTCATCGAGCCACTGCCGCGCCTCATCCCAGCGGGCCTCGGGCCGATCCCCGAGGGTGAACAACGCTTCCTTGCACCCCAGTTCGGCCCCACGACGGGCCACCTCGACGATCTCGTCGGGCTCCATGAACATGCCCCGCCCAGCCGCGCGCAGCCGGCCCGGAACCGTGACGAACGTGCAGTAGTGACAGGTGTCCCGGCACAGATGCGTCACCGGGATGAACACCTTCGGCGAATACGTCACCGGCAGCCGCCCGGCCGGACCCCGCCGGCCCGCGGCCTCCAGACCCGCATCCCGCACCCGGGCCGCGCTGGCGCACAGATCGGCCAGATCCGCCCCGCGCGCCCCCATCGCGACCGCAGCCTCGTCCACATTCAGTGCCACACCGTCACGCGCCCGCCGCAACACCCTCCGGATGGCCGCGGGACTGGGCGCGTCGGCCTTCCGAGGTAGGACCGGGTCAGGCAGATCGGCGCCGTGCTGGGAGTTCAGAGCCACTCCTGTGTAACCCCACCGTCGTCGTCGATCATCCGCGCTTCTCGCAACAAAACCGGTGCGCCTGGCATACCGGCCACAGTAGTAGTAGGCAGTCGCGCCGGTGCGGGGCCCGTCAGGCGGCCGGATCCACCCGCCGCGTGAGCAGCCAGGCACTGGGCAACGCGCCGAGAGCCAGCAGCAACAGCACGCCGTAGGCCATGATCCCGGTGCCGCCGAAGACGATGTCGTCACCCGGCCCGCCGAAGGTGAACACCGCGACGGTGGCCAGCCACGTCCACAGCGGCAGCGCCGCAAGCACCGGGGAGTCTGTCGTCTGCCTGGCGGCCCACACCAGCACCGCGTTGAGAAGCCCGCTCAACAGCGCACTGATCGGGAAAGGCACCGACCCGAGATGGGCCGGCAGCAGGAACACCGCGATCAGGGCCGAGAGCACACCGTCGACGGCGAGCAGGCCCAGCACGAGATGCCGGCGCCGCTGGTGCGCCGGCGGGGCCGCGGCTGTCAGGTCGGGATGCTGTCGAGCAGCGAAACCAGCGAACCGACCACCCACTGGAAGTTGTCCAGCCGGTCCTGCCAGTGCTGCAGGTTGGGATCCAGGTCAGGGTCCATGTGCTTCCCTTCCGTGCGCGGTCGGTTCCGGGCAGCTTACCGCCCCGGTGCGAAGTTACCTCAGGGCCAGCCCGGCCAGCAGATCGGTTTCCCAGCCCCGCCCGTCGCGTTCCCCGGCGGTCCCGGCGGCCAGGACGTAGAACTCGGTCGCCCCGATGGGCAGTGCGATGCCGTTGGACAGCGCCCCGGCCTTGCCGTCCGGCGCGACCTGAACCTGGGTTTCGTGCGCGCGCAGCGCGGCCACCTTCGCCGGCAGCGCATCGGTGAGGTCCAGCGCGGCGTCGATCGCGTCGTCGGGATATCCGAAGCCGAGATCGTCGGCGGTCACCCGGATCCAGCCGGCGGGCACGTCGGTCAGTTCGGCCAACCCGGCGGCCAGCGCCGTGTGCGAGAGCACCGTCCAGTAGACCTTCGGCACCCGCCACGTCGCCGCGTCCACCGCGGCGGTCGTGACGCGGTGGGTGTGGATGTGGTCGGGATGCCCGTAGCCGCCGTCGGGGTCGTAGGTGACGACGACGTGCGGCCGCAGCTCGTCGATGACGGCGACCAGCGCGGCGGTCTGCTCGCCGAAATCACCGTCCACGAACCGTTGGTGCTGCCGGGGCGGGATGTCGCCCATCCCGGAGTCCCGCCAACGGCCCGCGCCGCCGAGATAGCGGGGCCGGTCGAGCCCGAGCGCGCGCAACGCGGCGGTCAACTCACCGATCCGGTAGCCGCCGAGCTGGTCGGCGTGATCGGCGGCGAGCTGAGCCCACCGTTCGCCGATGACCTCGCCCTCCTCCCCCAGCGTGCAGGTCAGGACCTCGACCTGGGCGCCCAGAGCCGCGTAGTGGGCGATGGTGGCACCGGTGGTGAGAGTCTCGTCGTCGGGGTGGGCGTGGACGAACAACAGCCGCGGGGTGGTCATCGGTCCAGCTTGCCTGCCCGCGGGAGCGCGCGGACGGCGACCCTGGCATACATTCGCCCCGTGACGCGACGCTCCGTGGAGTTCGGATGCGCGATCGTGATCATCGGTCTGCTCGCCGGGGTCGCCGGTGCGGCCACGACGCTGACGCTGCACGCCGTCGAGCATGCGACCTACAACTACAGCCTGGGGACCCTGCTGACCGGGGTGGAAGGCAGCGGCGACGTCCGCCGCGCCGTCGGACCGACGCTGGGCGGCGCGCTGGCGGGGCTGGGCTGGTGGCTGCTGCGCCGGCGCCACCGGGTGCCGTCGCTGACGGCGGCCATCCCCGAGGCGGTGGCCAACGGCGGACGGC